>NZ_JBNNVP010000007.1:0-188734 GCF_050280605.1 Pseudomonas sp. NPDC089918
GAGCGTCCGCACCTGTCTTTGAAATACAAAACGCCCGATGCGGTGCATCGGGCGTTAGGGTGAAACAGGTGTAAACCTATTTCAGGACTAGACACGCATTTACCGCATCAAGCCACATCCACCAACACAATCTCACTGTCCTCAATCGCCGTTACGCGCAGCACCTGCTCATTGGCAATTGCAACACCGTCTCGAGCTTGTGCACGCAAACCATTGACTTCAATGACTCCAGTGGCTGGAACCAGATAAGCACGACGGCCGCTGTCCAGGTGATGCTCCGCGGATTCTCCGGCCTTCAGGTTAGCCGCCACCAGACGCGCATCAGCGCGAATGTGCAGGCTTTGATCGTCGCCGGCCTTGCCGCTGGCCAGGGTCACGAAACCTTCGCGCTCGCCTTTGGGGAACGGCTTGGCACCCCACGACGGGGCCGAACCGGCTTCGTTGGGGATGATCCAGATCTGAAAGATCCGGGTCTCGGTCGCTTCCAGGTTGTACTCACTGTGAGCGATCCCGGTGCCGGCGCTCATGACCTGAACGTCGCCCGCTTCGGTGCGGCCTTTGTTGCCGAGGTTGTCCTGGTGGGTAATCGCGCCTTCACGAACGTAGGTGATGATTTCCATGTCCCGGTGCGGGTGTTGCGGGAACCCGGTGCCGGGGGCAATCACATCGTCGTTCCATACCCGCAGGTTGCCCCAGTTCATGCGTTTGGGGTCGTGGTACTCGGCGAACGAAAAGTGGTGATGGGCATCCAACCAGCCATGGTGCGCGCCACCCAGCGAGTTGAAAGGTCTGAGTTCAAGCATGATCGTCTCCTGAAAAGGTTCGTCATGGGGCAGAACGCCTGAGCCACAAACGAGAACCGGTGGTTGATGGCGAGCATCATCTATCAGGCAATCATCGATAAAAAGCGTAAAAAATGCCTCAATACAATCGAATTAGTTGATATCAAATAACCTCGAAACATTCTCATCCAGCCTTCACTTCATCGCATAAGCCAATGACCTGTAAGCATTTCACTAGAACTCAGCGGCAAATGCAGACACCATAGCCCTCAACAGCCTCACACCCTGGAGTCCGTCCGCGTGCCGCAACACACCCCCGATCTTCCTCCCGAACTTCGCCCTTTGGCTGAGATGCCTTTGTTCAAGCGCCTGGCCGCCCGGTTCTTTGGCCACGGCCTTACCCGGTTGCGCGCGCAACACCGTGCATCCTGGCTCCACGGGCAAGCCGACGGTTTTCGCAGCGGCCACAGCGCCGGGGTGGATTACGGCTATAAGGAAGGCAAACTCGAGGGGCTGGAGGAAGGTCGGCAGGTTCTGTTGATTCGCGACTCACGCTCAACCGAACATCGACCGCCCAACGTCGATGACAATCTGTTTGACGATTGGCGGCTGCCATTGAGTGCAGAGCTGAAGAAGCGCATGAAGGCCGACGTGGCGCGGCTGTTGCCCGCGCATGCCCAGCCGAGCGCTGCCCAGTGGAAGATGATTTTCAGCGACACACCGTCGACCTCGGTGATCGCCGGGGCGGGCGCGGGCAAATCGACCACCCTGGTGTTGCGAATTCTGCTGCTCAGCCATTACCTGGGGTTTGAATTGAGCTCGATGACCGTGGTGACCTTTACCCGCGAATCGCGCAAGGACTTCATCAACAAACTGATCGAATTGTTTGCAGTCTGGGGCCGGGGAATCAGCCTTAAGGAAGCGCGCGATCTGGTGCGTACGTTCCACTCACGCATCCTGCCGATGGTCCGCAGCTTGCCAGGTTTCGAGCGGCTGCAAGCCTTCGAAAACCTCAGTCACCGCGTGCAAGGCGGCGATGAGGAGGTCGACAGCAACCCCTTCGACCTGCGCATCAACGATGCCCAGCGTCAGCAACTCAACGCCTGCTATCACAGCCTGCACACCCGCGATGAGCGTTTCCGCGAATTGATCAAGCCTTTGTCTCGTCATGCCTTGCAGCTCAAGGAGCTGGAGCGTGATCACCCGGACGTGCAGAAACGCATGGCGGTGACTGAACTCGCCGCCAAGCGCGATGAAGAACTGTGCGACACAATCGAAGACCTATGGTTTCGCGCCGGCGCCTGGCCGATCAAGGGCATCGAACCGAATCGTCAGACCTTCGACATCAACGGCTCAACCTTTCATTGCCACGGCTACATTCCGACGCTCGACGCCTGGGTGGTGCTGGGTTTCGATCCCCGGGAAAATCCCCAGGTCAGCCGTCCGAATGCCAAGCTTTCAGTGCGCGCAGAGTGGGCTGTAAAGCGCACCCTGTTTCAAGCTTTCTGTCGTAAGCCTTTGATATGGCTGGATAGTTATGAGTCTTCAAAGCGTGTTTTGGCATCCCTTGGCGCAGACGCCAGCGCCGGGCCGGGCTTCGATTACAAGGTCAAGGGCGAGCTCGGCTCCGCGCCGTTGCTGGACTGTTTTGTCGCGGCGGCCGGGTTTATTGAAAACCTCGGCCTGGATGTGCCGAATGCTGTGGGCCAGATGAGTTTCGCCAAGGATGACCCGGACCGATTCTTCTTCGAGGCCCTGAGCCTGTTCTGGCGGGCGCTGGAAGATCATCTGCTGGATCAATCGCCGCCGGTGATGACCTACAACCGGATGTTCGCCTTGTTCAGTGAACATTCACCGGAGAATCTCAAGCTGCTGAGCGATGAGCTGCTCAGGCCAATGTCGCACTTGATGATCGACGAATTTCAGGACGTGTCACCGCAGATCGTTTCGTGGATTCGCGCCAGCCTGGCGGAGATCCGCAGTCGCGGACCGGCCATGCATGTGGGGCGCGGCGCGCAACGTTCGTCATTGCTTTGTGTCGGTGATGACTGGCAGTCCATCTATGGCTGGCGCGGCAGTTCGCCGACTTACTTCATGGAGTTCAACAAGGAATTCCCGTCGCCGAGCACGACCAAAGTGATGCTCAGTGACAACTACCGTAGCCATCAGCACATCATCGACGCGGCGGAGCATATTGTCCGCGCGGCACCAGCGATTGCCGGCAAGAAGGCCAAGGCCAGCGGTGAGCCCAAGGCGCTGCTGCCGGTGAATGTTCTCGACCGGGATGACCAGGGCATGGCCCAGCGCCTGATCGAGCACTATAGAAAGGGTGATTCAATCTTGATGCTTTATCGAAAAAGCAGCGATAAGTCATTGATTGAAGAGCATATTCAGTCTGTAGTTAATGTAGGTTCTAGCTTGCCATACGACGCTCGACGGCTCAAACAACTGACCTATCACAGCGCCAAGGGTCTGCAGGCTGATGCGGTATTCCTGCTGGGCGATTGTCAGCACCTGACCAGTTCACCCTACAAGAATCAGGTCTATCGCATGGCCGGACTCGGCAAGGCCGGCGACAGCGAAGCTTACGACAGTGCACAGAAAGACGAGATCCTGCGACTGGCCTACGTGGGCATCACCCGGGCCGTGAGCCATTGCTACTGGTATGTCGATGGCCAGGATACCTCGGCTGCGAATATGCCCAAGGCCTCCGACCGGATCGGCAAGGGCAAGGCGTTCTTTGTCGATCATCGTCAGGGGAAAGTGCCGGCCTGACTTTCAAGAGAGTCTTGAGCAGAAAACCTGTGGCGAGGGAGCTTGCTCCCGCTTGAGTGCGCAGCACTCATAAAAAATCGGCAATGGTTCTCAGATTTTTGGGGCCGCTACGCAGCCCAACGCGAGCAAGCTCGCTCGCCACAGGGATGCTACCGACTGGCTGCGAAAAGTTGCGGGGGGCGCAATCCCGGCCTATGGTCCAAAGCGAGGCTTTGCTTGCGACTGGCGCGCAATGATTCGCCGCAGGTCGCTGTCCATCCAGTGCGGATACATGCAGCGAGGTGACGACATGCCGAATGACTCCCGTCCCGCCGTGCTCGAACTGATCGGCAATACGCCGCTGGTGCGTATCAGCCGCTTCGATACCGGCCCGTGCACACTGTTTCTCAAACTCGAATCACAGAACCCCGGCGGTTCGATCAAGGACCGCATCGGCCTGGCGATGATCGACACCGCCGAGCGCGATGGTCGCCTGCGCCCCGGAGGCACCATCGTCGAGGCCACCGCCGGCAACACCGGCCTGGGCCTGGCCCTGGTCGGCCGGGCCAAGGGTTATCGGGTGGTGTTGGTGGTGCCGGACAAGATGTCCACCGAGAAGGTTCTGCACCTCAAGGCCATGGGCGCCGAGGTGCACATCACCCGTTCCGATGTCGGCAAAGGTCATCCCGATTATTACCAGGACGTCGCTGCGCGGTTGGCGCAGGACATTCCCGACGCCTTCTTCGCCGATCAATTCAACAACCCGGCCAACCCGCTGGCCCACGAGTGCAGCACCGCGCCGGAGATCTGGGCGCAGACCCAGCATGATGTGGATGCCATCGTCGTCGGTGTCGGTTCGGCCGGCACGCTGACCGGACTGACCCGTTTCTTTCAGCGCGTACAACCGAACCTGGAAATGGTGCTGGCCGATCCGGTCGGCTCGGTGATGGCCGAATACAGTCGCAGCGGCACCCTTGGTACGCCCGGTTCCTGGGCGGTGGAGGGCATTGGCGAAGACTTCATTCCATCGATTGCCGACCTGTCCAGCGTGCGTAAGGCTTACTCGATCAGCGACGAAGAAAGCTTCGATCATGCCCGCCAACTGCTGCGCGCAGAAGGCATTCTCGGCGGCTCTTCGACCGGTACATTGCTCGCTGCGGCACTGCGTTACTGCCGCGAACAAACCGAGCCGAAGCGGGTGGTCAGTTTCGTCTGCGACACCGGCACCCGTTACCTGTCGAAGGTCTATAACGACCAGTGGATGAACGACCAAGGGCTGCTTGCGCGCAAACGCTATGGTGACTTGCGTGACCTGATCGCGCGGCGCTTCGAGGATGGCCGGGTGGTTAGCGTGGGGCCGGACGACACCTTGCTCACGGCGTTCCAGCGCATGCGCCTGGCGGATGTATCGCAACTGCCGGTGCTGGTGGATGGGCAGCGGCTGGTCGGGGTCATCGACGAGTCCGACATTCTGTTTGGCGTGCACGAAGACGCTACGCACTTTCGCATGACCGTGACCAGCGCGATGACCGACAAGCTCGAAACCCTGCCTCCCGGCGCCAGTCTTGCTGAGCTGGAGGCGGTGCTCGATCGTGGGTTGGTGGCGATCATCGCCGACACTTCGGGCTTCCACGGCCTGATTACTCGCGTCGACATGCTCAATCACTTGCGGAGATCCCTCGCATGAGTCAGCACGATGAAACCGCCGCGCCACGCGGATTTGCCACCCGTGTGATCCATGCCGGACAAACACCGGACCCTTCCACCGGGGCGCTGATGCCGCCGATCTACGCCAACTCCACCTATCTGCAACAGAGCCCCGGTGTGCATAAGGGTTTCGATTACGGGCGTTCGCACAACCCGACGCGCTTTGCGTTGGAGCGTTGCGTGGCGGACCTCGAGGGCGGTACTCGGGCCTTCGCCTTCGCTTCCGGGCTGGCGGCGATCGCCAACGTGCTCGAACTGCTCGACGTCGGCGCCCATATCGTCTCCGGCAATGACCTGTACGGCGGTACATTCCGGCTGTTCGACAAGGTGCGACGGCGCAGTGCCGGGCATCGTTTCAGTTTTGTTGATCTGACTGATCTGGCGGCCTTCGAAGCGGCGCTGCAGGACGACACGCGGATGGTCTGGGTCGAGACGCCGAGCAATCCTTTACTGAGCCTCACGGATCTCGACGCCGTCGCGCGTATCTGTCGTCAGCGAGGCATCATCTGTGTGGCCGACAATACCTTCGCCAGCCCGTGGATACAGCGGCCGTTGGAGTTGGGTTTCGACATCGTGCTGCACTCGACGACCAAGTACCTGAACGGTCACTCCGACGTGATCGGCGGCATCGCGGTAGTCGGGCAAAACGCAGAGCTGGCCGAGCGGCTGGGTTTTCTGCAGAACGCGGTGGGGGCTATCGCCGGGCCGTTCGACGCTTTTCTCACATTACGCGGTGTGAAGACCCTGGCGCTGCGCATGGAACGCCACTGCAGCAACGCGCTGGAGCTGGCGCAATGGCTGCAGCGTCAGCCGCAGGTGGCGCGCGTTTACTATCCAGGCCTACCATCACACCCGCAGCACGAACTGGCGCGACGGCAGATGCGTGGATTCGGCGGCATGATTTCCCTCGACCTGAACAGTGACCTGGCGGGTGCCAAGCGTTTCCTTGAGAGTGTGCGAATTTTCGCCCTGGCTGAGAGCCTGGGCGGGGTGGAAAGCCTGATCGAGCACCCGGCGATCATGACCCATGCCAGCATCCCCGTCGAAACCCGGGCACAACTCGGCATCGGCGATGCGCTGGTGCGTTTGTCAGTGGGGGTTGAGGATGTCGAAGACCTGCGTGCCGATCTGGCTCAGGCGCTGATGCGGATCGGTTAAACGCAATAAATGTGGGAGCGGGCTGGTGTGGCGAGGGGGCTTGCCCCCGTTGGGACGCGTAGCGGCCCCAAAAAAAACCACCACGTATCTTCAGGTAAAACGCATCAACCGGTTTTGCGACTGCTTCGCAGCCGAACGGGGGCAAGCCCCCTCGCCACAGGCAAGCTCTCTAGCCACAGGCCGCTCCCACAGGTTTTGTGGCGCGCTGGTCGTCAGGCATAACTCCTGAGGGCCTCCGGCGGAATGAACGCCTCCAGCTCATCTTCCACAGCTTCAATGATTCGTTCTACATCCGCCGCATTCATGACCGTTGCGCAAGGAATGCCGGCAATGGCGATCATGGTTTCGCCACTGGCGCGGTCGAACAGCCGCGCAACCATACTGCCCGGCGCATCCATGGTCGCTTCGAAACCCATGGGATGAAAATGCCAGCGCATCAGCTGGCAGGCATTTGGAAAAGTGACTTTGCTGAAGGAACCTTTATTCATGTGTTGCCCACCTTAATCATCGAGCGCTTCCTTTAGCTCATGTCAGGAGGGAAGAACCTTCAATGGCTCAACCGGTGACTGTCTTTAAAAGTAGCATCCGGATGTGAAAGTCATGTGGATTTTTTCAGTCCGTTTAGCGATTGGTTCATTTTTTTTTGACGCAGATCATGAGACACCGATTTTGTGGCGAAAGGCCAATATTACCGGGGCATTCCACGGGGCCATTGAAGCCTGGCGAGAACTTCGGCAAGCTCGGTTTTTTCTCATTGAGTCCTTTATGCACGCCGATGATGATGCTCCGTTGCAAACCCAGGCCACGGGCGAGACGGTCATGCGTTACCACCGGCGCTGGAAACACCGGGATCTGGACGGCGTCATGGCGCTTTATCACCCGGACGTTCAGTACAACGATTTTTTCCAGAATCGCATGATGGGGCTGGATGAATTGCGCGAGTATGTGCGCGACAGCATGCCCCGCGATCCGGATGAAGCCCTGGAGCATTCAGACCGTATTCGTCTGGACGACGACACGGCGTTCATTCAGTACCGCATCACCCTTCGCGGCGGCGAGGGGCTGGTGTCGTTTCGTACCAGCGAGGCGATTACCGTACGTGACGGGCTGATCTGGCGGGTCAATGAATACGCCACGCTCGTGCATGAGCAAGCGACCGACAAGGCCGCGCGCAACCTGCGCCCGGCGGTCAGTCGACTCGGGCTGTCACCGCGGCAGCTGAGTTTCATGGCCGATGATTTGCAGCAGTACTTCCAGCGCCAGCAACCTTATCTGGATCCTGAACTCGACCTGCAGCGGGTGGCGAAGGAGTGCGGGTACAGCCGCAATCAGATTTCTTACCTGCTGAATCAGGTGCTCGGGCAAAGCTTCTACCGTTACGTCAATCAGGCGCGGCTGCAGCATTTGCTTGCGGCACTGGACGCCGCCACGCCGCCACTGCGCATCGACGAACTGGCCTTCGCGGCTGGCTTCAATTCGTTATCGGCGTTTTACAGCTGTTTTCGTCGACACACCGGCCTGTCGCCCAAGGCTTACGCCAAACAAATTTCTTTGCGTGCACGCGCGCAAGACAATCCCTGAGCCCGCGCACTAGGATCGACGCCATCGAAGTTTTCAGTGGTGGAGTCTTGCATGCAGGCCTGGCGCACGATCAGTTTATGGATGGATCAACTCGACGAGCCATTGCTGGCACGCCCGGCACTGGAACAAGATCTGGACGTCGACGTGGCCATCATTGGCGCCGGGTACACCGGGCTCTGGACCGCGTATTACCTCAAGCGCCTGGCACCGGAGCTGGACATTGCCATCGTCGAAGCCCAAACCGCCGGTTTTGGTGCTTCGGGCCGTAACGGCGGTTGGCTGATGGGCAACCTGCTGGGCGAAGATCGCTTACTCGCCGATTTACCGGCCGAACAGCGCCGCGCCTCTTTCGAACTGCTGCACGGTATCCCTGATGAAGTAGCGATCGTTCTCGAACGAGAAGGCATCGACTGCGATTATCGCAAAGGCGGGGTGCTTTACTGTGCTGCGCGTTATCCAGAGCAGGAAGCCAGCCTGCGTCATTATCTGGACACGCTGTACCACCAAGGACTGACCGACAGCGACTATCGCTGGCTCAGTCCCGGGCAATTGGCGCAACAGATCAGAATTGCCAAGCCTTATGGCGGTATCTATGCACCGCACGTAGCGACCATTCACCCGGCAAAGTTGGTCCGAGGTCTGGCGCGGACGGTGGGGCGCATGGGGGTCAACATCTATGAGAACAGCCCGGTCATTCAATGGCAGTCAGGCAGTTTGCGTACGGCCAAGGCTCAGGTTCGCAGCCGCTGGATCGTGCCGGCGGTAGAAGGGAATGCGGCCACATTGCCACCGTTGGACCGTTATCAGTTGCCGGTCCAGAGTTTGCTGGTGGCGACCGAACCACTGTCCGCCGCGACCTGGGACGAAATCGGCCTCAGCCACGGTCAGGCCTTTAGTGAAAGCAGTCGCCAAGTCACCTATGGCCAGCGCACGGCGGATAACCGCTTGGTGTTCGGTGCCCGTGGAGGCTATCAATTTGCAGGCAAGTTGCGCCATGACTTCGACCTGACCGCCAGCGAAATAGAGTTGCGGCGCTACCTGTTCAGCGAACTTTTTCCGCAGCTCAAGAACGTCCGAATTACCCATGCCTGGGGCGGCAACCTGGGTATGGCCCGGCGCTTCAAGCCGCACATGCTCTGCGATCAGGCCAGCGGCATCGCCTTGTCCGGCGGTTATGGCGGGGAGGGCGTCGGTGCCAGCAACCTCGGCGGGCGGACGCTGGCCGACCTGATTCTTCAGCGCGACTCCGATTTGATCCGCCAGCCGTGGGTCATTCGTCAGGGTGGTCTCGACGCGCTCAAAGCCTGGGAGCCCGAGCCCTGCCGTTGGTTGGGCTACAACGCGATCATCCGCAGCTTCGTCCACGAAGACCAGACCCTGGCCAACCCGACTACCGCGCCCTGGCGTCGCAAACTGGCCAGCCGGGTCGCGGGGTTCATGGAAGGTTTCATGCACTGAACGGCATTTTTCTCAATCGACAGGTACTCCCCCCATGCCAATCACTCACTTCAAGAACACCGCAACCCTGACACTGGAAGAGTCGACTCCGGTAGCCGTGCCATTGGGCGCGCCAGTGGCGGTGGCCTCGACCACCAGCGTCGAACGCGACGATGGTGTCGAAACCGGCGTCTGGGAATGCACGCCCGGCCGCTGGCGCCGGCAGATCGTTGCCCAGGAATTCTGTCACTTCATTCAGGGCCGCTGCACCTTCACTCCGGACGACGGTGAAACCCTCTACATAGAAGCCGGCGATGCACTGATGTTGCCAGCCAACAGCCTCGGCATCTGGGACATCCAGGAAACCGTGCGCAAGACCTACGTTTTGATTTTTTGATCTTCTGATTGCCTGCCAACAACAACTCATACAGGAATCGCCCCATGATCCGAAAGACACTGACGCTTGCTCCACTGGCGCTCGTCGCGACCTTCAGCCAGGCCGCCGAGACCGTGAAAATCTACAACTGGTCGGACTACATCGCCCCGGACACCACCAAGAACTTCCAGAAAGAAACCGGCATCGCCTTCAGTTACGACGTCTTCGACAGCAACGAAACCCTTGATGGCAAGTTGATGACCGGCACATCCGGGTATGACGTGGTGTTCCCGTCCAACCACTTCATGGCCCGACAGATTGAGGGTGGGGCCCTGAAAAAACTCGACAAGAGTCAGTTGCCCAACTGGAAAAACCTCAACCCGGTGTTGCTCAAGACGTTGCAGGCCAATGACCCGGGCAACGAGCATGGCTTCCCGTATTTGTGGGGCAGCACCGGCATTGGCTACAACGTAGCCAAGGTCAAGGCAGTGTTGGGCGACAACGCACCGGTGGACTCCTGGGACCTGATCTTCAAACCCGAGAACATGGCAAAGCTGCAAAAGTGCGGCGTCGCCATTCTCGACAACGGCCCCGAACTGTTGCCGGCGGCGCTGAACTACCTGGGGCTGCCGCATCACAGCAAGAACCCCGAGGACTATAAAAAGGCAGAAGCGCTGCTGATGAAAGTCCGGCCCTATGTCAGCTATTTCCACTCGTCCAAATACACCAGCGACCTGGCCAACGGTGACATCTGCGTGGCCGTCGGTTTCTCTGGCGACATTATCCAGGCGGAAAACCGCGCCAAGGAAGCCAGGAATGGTGTCGACATTGGCTATTCAATCCCCAAGGAAGGCGCCGCCATCTGGTTTGACATGGTCGCCATGCCCGCCGACGCCCCGGACGAGAAGGCCGGCTACGCCTTCATGAACTACCTGCTGCGTCCCGATGTCATGGCTGGCATCAGCAACTACGTGCACTACGCCAACGGCAACGAACAGGCCGACAGCCTGATCGACCCGGCCATCAAGAGCGACACCAAGGTTTATCCGAGCCCGGAAATGATGGGCAAATTGTTTGCGCTGGAGGCGATGCCGTTGAACATTGACCGGGTGCGGACGCGGGTGTGGAACAAGATTCGTACGGGTAGCTGAGTCGATTTCTCGCGTGGTCACGGAGCTCTGTCCCTGGCCACTGCTACAACTAACTGAGTGTTTAATTTGCTTGATAGCAATACACTGGCACTTATATTAATAAGTCCGAAAAAATGCGAACTCATCTACAGAAAAACAACTTACCCATATTTAATATTTAAATAGCAAATTGTCGGACAATCCGGCTAAAACCTTCAACTACAAACTATATTTCGACAGCGCACGCATTGTTTACTGGAGTTCGCCGGAATCACTCAATTTGACGTCAAAAAAAATGTAGACGTTTGATTTCGAATTGTGTCAGTTTTTATACGCCTTCATTGGGCGAGTGATAGGACGATCTCGCCAGAGATTGTCGTATCGGACAAAAACTGTTCCATTGCTAAACAAGGAAGTGTGTTTATGTCGAAAGTAAAAGACAACGCTATTGATCTTGCCGAACAGGCCTTTGCGCCATTGCAAGCGCTGGCTGCACCCAGTTCCGCCTACAACCAGATCGATAGTTTCAGCCATCAGTATGATCGGGGTGGCAATCTCACGGTCAATGGCAAACCCTCCTTCTCCGTCGACGAGGCTGCTACCCAGCTGCTGCGTGACGGCGCTGCCTACCAGGACAAGGACGGCAGCGGCAAAATCGAACTCACCTACACGTTCCTGACCTCGGCCTCATCGAGCACCATGAACAAGCACGGCATCACCGGGTTCAGTCAGTTCAGCGCGCAACAGAAAGCACAGGCCGCACTCGCCATGCAATCCTGGGCCGACGTGGCCAATGTCACCTTCACCGAGAAGTCCTCCGGCGGTGACGGTCACATGACGTTCGGAAACTACAGTGGTGGTCAGGATGGCGCGGCAGCATTCGCCTACTTGCCAGGCACCGGTGCAGGTTATGACGGTACTTCGTGGTATCTGACGGGCAGTGGCTATAACGTCAACAAGACGCCAGATCTGAACAACTACGGCCGTCAGACCCTGACCCACGAAATCGGTCACTCTCTGGGCCTGGCTCACCCTGGCGACTACAACGCTGGTGAAGGCGCACCGACCTACAATGACGCGACCTACGGCGAAGACACCCGCGGTTACAGCGTCATGAGTTACTGGAGCGAGAGCAATACCGACCAGAACTTCAGCAAGGGCGGTGTGGAAGCCTATGCGTCCGGCCCGCTGATGGACGATATCGCCGCCATCCAGAAACTCTACGGTGCCAACACCACCACCCGTACCGGTGATACCACCTACGGCTTCAACTCCAACGCCGGTCGCGACTTCCTGAGCGCGTCTTCGTCGTCGGACAAAGTCGTGTTCTCGGTCTGGGATGCGGGCGGCAAGGACACCCTGGATTTCTCCGGTTTTACCCAAAACCAGAAGATCAACCTCAATGAAGCCTCGTTCTCCGATGTTGGCGGCATGGTGGGCAACGTGTCCATTGCCAAGGGTGTCACCGTCGAGAACGCGATTGGCGGTTCGGGTAGCGACCTGCTGATCGGTAACAGCGTGGCCAACGAGTTGAAGGGCGGTGCCGGCAACGACATCCTCTTCGGCGCGGGCGGTTCGGACAAACTGTGGGGTGGTTCGGGTTCGGACACCTTTGTGTTCGCGGCCAGCAGCGACTCCAAGCCAGGTGCCGTCGACCAGATCCTCGACTTTGTCAGTGGCCTGGACAAGATCGACCTGACCGGCATCACCAAAGGCGCGGGCCTGCATTTCGTGAACTCGTTCACTGGTGCGGCAGGCGATGCAGTGTTGACCACTTCGGGCGGTAACAGCCTGTTGTCGGTGGACTTCTCCGGGCACGGAGTGGCTGACTTCCTGGTCAGCACCGTTGGCCAGGCGGCGTTCTCGGACATCGTGGCCTGATTCAAGGCAAAAAGGAGGGCGGCGCTTGAGGCGCCGCTCTCTGTCCCTTGAACGGTAAGTGTTATGAGTAAGGCTACAACCCAGAGTAAAACGCCCTATGATCCAGAACGCTTTTACTTACAAAGCAACCGCGTGGCTGTTGGCGACGCTGATGATGTTTCTTGGAGAGGTAGCCATGGCAAGCAGTCTGAAATTAGCCGACCCGTCGGAACTCGCCGGGAAATGGCAGGCCACCTTGAATACCGCGCAAGACTCCCCCGAGTCCCAGGCACTGCAGGACAAACCGTCGAATGTTTGCACGATCGAGTTCAATTTGAACCAGACCCTGGGCGAGGGGGCCGACTGCCTCGGCGCCTGGCTGAACGATTCGGCGATTGGCTGGTTCCCGGAACCGGATGGCATTGCCGTGACCGGTAAAGAAGGCTCAAGAATTGTGTTTTTCAGCCGACAGCGTGAGGGGCTTTATAAAAGCACCTTGAAGTCAGGTCTGATCATTACGCTCGAGCGCACTGCGCCTTAAGTGAAAAATGTCGGACAGGCACCAGGCGCTGAATATAAAGCTTGTTATTGCCGTTATAAGCAGCCGATCAATAACAGGAATTCTTTGAAGAACCCAAAGAGTTGTTATTAGTGTGTAAGCGATAACCGGCAAAAAGAATGTCTCGGCCATGTGCGGACAGTTAATTGGAACCTCGTCAAGTAAGGCGAGGATTAATACCTCAGGAAAAACCAATGAAGATGGCGAAGAGCCCGGCCACCGCACCGTTATTCAAGGCACTGGGCGACTATAAGAGCATCCTGATCAGCGTCGGGTGTTTTACCGCACTGATTAACGTGCTGATGTTGGTCCCATCGATTTATATGCTGCAGGTCTATGACCGGGTACTGTCTTCGCAAAACGAAACCACCTTGGCAATGTTGTCGTTGATGGTGGTCGGGTTCTTCGCTTTTATCGGTTTGCTGGAGATCATGCGCAGCTTCATTGTTATCCGTATCGGCAGCCAACTGGAGCGCCGCTTCAACCTGCGGGTGTATCAAGCCTCTTTCGAGCGCAACCTGTTCAAGGGCGAGGGCAACGCGGGGCAATCCCTGGGCGACTTGACCCATATTCGCCAATTCGTCACCGGCCCGGCGCTGTTTGCCTTCTTCGACGCACCGTGGTTTCCGGTGTATCTGTTTGTGATCTTTCTGTTCAACGTCTGGCTCGGCGTATTGGCCACCGCGGGCGCGGTACTGCTGATCGGGCTGGCCTGCCTCAACGAGGCCATGACCAAAAAGCCTTTGGGCGAAGCCGCGGGGTTTTCCCAAAGATCCAGCCAACTGGCCACCAGTCACCTGCATAACGCCGAAACCATTCAGGCCATGGGCATGCTCGGTGTCTTGCGCAAGCGCTGGTTCCAGGTGCACTCGCGTTTTCTCGGCTTGCAGAATCAGGCCAGTGACACCGGCGCGGTTATTAGCTCCCTGAGCAAAACCCTGCGCCTGTGCCTGCAATCCCTGGTGCTGGGGCTGGGCGCCTTGCTGGTGATTCAGGGTGACATGACCGCCGGGATGATGATCGCCGGTTCCATCTTGATGGGCCGGGTACTGAGCCCCATCGATCAGTTGATCGCTGTATGGAAACAGTGGAGCGGCGCAAAACTCGCTTACCGCCGTCTCGACGCCTTGCTGCAAGCCTACCCGCCGACTGACGAGGCCATGGCGCTGCCGGCGCCGAAAGGCCAGATCACCTTCGAGCAAGTCAGCGCCGGCCCGCCGGGGCAACGGGCAGCGACCTTGCACATGGTCAATTTCAACCTGGGCGCCGGGGAAGTGCTGGGCGTGCTCGGGGCTTCCGGCTCGGGTAAATCGACCCTGGCCCGAGTGCTGGTCGGCGTCTGGCCGACGCTCGGCGGCACGGTGCGGCTCGATGGCGCGGACATTCATCGCTGGAACCGCGACGACCTCGGCCCTTACATCGGTTATCTGCCCCAGGACATCGAACTGTTCAGCGGCAGCATCGCCGAAAACATCGCCCGATTCCGTGAGGCGGATCCGCAAAAAGTCGTCGAAGCCGCGCAACAGGCTGGTGTTCATGAACTGATCCTGCGCATGCCGCAAGGCTACGACACCGTGCTTGGCGAGGACGGCAGCGGTTTGTCCGGCGGCCAGAAACAACGTGTGGCCCTGGCTCGAGCGCTGTATGGCCACCCGAGCCTGGTGGTGCTGGATGAACCGAACTCCAACCTCGACACCGTCGGCGAAGCGGCATTGGCCGGCGCTATCGCGCAAATGAAAGCCCGGGGCACCAGCGTGATTCTGGTTACCCATCGCTCTTCGGCCCTGGCCCAGGCCGACAAATTGCTGGTGCTCAACGAAGGTCGCTTGCAGGCCTTCGGCCCAAGCCAGGAAGTGCTCAAGGCGCTGTCCGGCGCTCAGGAGCAGCAACGTGAAAAACCTGCACAGGCACCGGGCGGGCTCAGCATGAGCCGGCAGTATCAGCCCACGACAAGGAATTCGGGTGTATGAGCAGCACACGCATGAACGACGACAGCGAAGCGACGATGGAACACGACTACATCGCCGAACGCCCTGAGCGCGACGCGCGTTTCTTCGCCCGCATGGGCTGGATTCTGGCGATTGTCGGTGCTGGCAGTTTCTTCACGTGGGCGAGCCTCGCGCCGCTCGATCAAGGCATTCCGGTGCAGGGGACCGTGGTGGTCTCGGGCAAGCGAAAAGCCGTGCAATCGATGAGCAGCGGCGTGGTCAGCCAGATTCTGGTGCGCGAAGGGCAGGTGGTGAAGCAGGGCCAGCCGCTGTTCCGCCTCGACCAGACCCAGGTCGCGGCCGACGTGCAATCGCTGCAAGCGCAATACCGCATGGCGTGGGCCAGCCTGGCACGCTGGCAGAGTGAACGGGACAACCTCAAACAGGTGAATTTCCCTGCCGAGCTGAGCAACGATCCTGACCCGCGCCTGGCCCTGGTGCTTGAAGGCCAACGGCAATTGTTCAGCAGCCGTCGCGAAGCGTTTTCCCGCGAGCAAGCCGCCCTGCGCGCCAATATCGAAGGCGCCAGCGCGCAACTGGCCGGCATGCGCCGCGCACGCACCGACCTGACGGCCCAGGCCAGTTCCCTGCAACAACAGTTGAGCAATCTTCAGCCCTTGGCGGACAACGGCTACATCCCGCGCAACCGCTTGATGGATT
This sequence comes from Pseudomonas sp. NPDC089918, assembly GCF_050280605.1. Classification (NCBI taxonomy): domain Bacteria; kingdom Pseudomonadati; phylum Pseudomonadota; class Gammaproteobacteria; order Pseudomonadales; family Pseudomonadaceae; genus Pseudomonas; species Pseudomonas sp. NPDC089918. Next base: position 15,993 of record NZ_JBNNVP010000007.1, read on the forward strand.
ACCAGCGTCAGTTGTCGCAAGTGCAGCAACAGCTGGCAGAAAACACCGGTGAAAGCGGCCGGGTGGAGCAGGGCATCCTTGAATCCCGGCTGAAACTGCAACAGCACAGCGAGGAATACCAGAAGGAAGTCCGCAGCCAACTGGCTGACGCCCAACTCAAAAGCGTGACCCTGGAAGAGCAACTGACTTCCGCCGGCTTCGACCTGCAACACAGCGAAATCATCGCCACCGCCGACGGCATCGCCGTCAATCTTGGGGTTCATACCGAAGGCGCGGTGGTACGTCAGGGCGACACGCTGCTGGAGATCGTCCCGCAAGGTACCCGCCTGGAAGTGGAAGGGCACTTGCCGATTAACCTGATCGACAAGGTCGGCACGCACTTGCCGGTGGACATTCTGTTCACCGCGTTCAACCAGAGCCGCACCCCGCGAGTCCCCGGCGAAGTCAGCCTGATCTCCGCCGACCAGATGGTCGATGAAAAAACCGGTGTGCCGTACTACGTGCTGCGCAGCAGCGTCAGTGATCAGGCCATGGAAAAACTCAACGGTCTGGTGATCAAGCCGGGCATGCCGGCAGAAATGTTCGTGCGTACCGGTGAACGTTCACTCCTCAACTATTTGTTCAAACCGCTGCTCGACCGGGCAGGCTCCGCGTTGACCGAGGAATAAGGATGTTCGGCTGTATGAATAAGTTTTCCCTGCTCGCAGCGACCCTGGCGTTGCTGACGTGCAACAGCGCGATGGCCCTGGGGCCGTTCGACATTTATGAGCAAGCGTTACGCAATGATCCGGTGTTTCTCGGCGCCATCAAGGAGCGCGATGCAGGCCTTGAAAACCGCGCCATCGGCCGCGCAGGCCTGCTGCCGAGGCTGGGTTACAACTACAACAAGGGGCGTAACACCTCCAAGGTCACTCAGATTAATGAGGGGAGACCAGACTTCACCGAGGACCGCAACTACAGCAGTTACGGCTCGACCTTGACCCTGCAACAGCCGCTGCTCGATTACGAGGCTTATGCGGCGTACCGCAAAGGCGTGGCGCAATCGCTGTTCGCTGACGAAAACTTCCGCGGCAAGAGCCAGGAACTGCTGGTTCGCGTGCTGGAGAATTACACCAAGGCGCTGTTCGCTCAGGACCAGATCGACATTGCGCGGGCCAAGAAAAAAGCCTTCGAGCAGCAGTTTCAGCAGAACGAGCAGATGTTCCGCCAAGGCGAGGGCACGCGCACCGATATCCTCGAAGCCGAGTCACGTTATGAACTGGCGACCGCCGAGGAAATCGAGGCGCGTGACGAACAGGATGCGGCCCTGCGCGAGCTGGGCGCACTGATTGGCGTGCCGGCCATCGACATTGCCGACCTGACGCCACTGGATCAGAACTTCCAGACCTTCACCCTGCAACCGGCCAACTACGACACCTGGCACGAGATGGCGGTGGCCAATAACCCAAACCTGGCCTCCCAGCGTCAGGCGGTGGAAGTGGCGCGCTACGAAGTGGAACGCAACCGCGCCGGCCACCTGCCAAAAGTCAGCGCCTACGCCTCGGTGCGCCAGAACGAATCGGAAAGCGGCAACACCTACAACCAGCGCTACGACACCAACACCATTGGCATTGAAGTCAATGTGCCGCTGTATGCCGGTGGCGGGGTTTCGGCCTCGACCCGGCAGGCCAGCCGCACCATGGAACAGGCCGAATACGAACTGGATGGCAAGACCCGGGAAACCTTGATCCAGCTGCGCCGCCAGTTCAGCGCCTGCCTGTCGGGGGTTAATAAATTGCGGGCTTATCAGAAGGCGTTGACGTCGGCGGAAGCGCTGGTGATCTCGACCAAACAAAGCATTTTGGGCGGCGAACGGGTCAACCTCGATGCGCTGAATGCCGAACAACAACTGTTTACCACCCGCCGGGATCTGGCCCAGGCGCGCTACGACTATTTGATGGCCTGGACCAAATTGCACTACTACGCCGGAACCTTGAGCGACCAGGACCTGGCCAAGGTGGATGAGGCCTTCGGCCAAGGCCGGCCAACGAAGACCCAATAACCCCTGTGGCGAGGGGGCTTGCCCCCGTTCGGCTGCGAAGCAGTCGCAAGTTCGGCAAATGCGACATGTCTGTTGAATCACCGATTCCGGTTTTGGGACGGCTTCGCCGTCCAACGGGGGCAAGCCCCCTCGCCACAGGGCACCGGGACACAGTATTTGAGTTAGCAATGAAACACCGCCCCTGAACCGGGGGACTACAACTCTAAAAACGCCAAGAAAGCGAGATGTCATGCACATGGACGTACAGATCAAGCCGATGTCGGTCGGCACGCTATTGCTCCTGATTTCATCAGTACCAGGCCCAGCCCAGGCGCTTTATCTGGAAACCGGCAAACCCGGCGACGCAGCCAGTTGGCGCTCGACAGAGTTCCAGCGCGATTGGGGCCTGGCGCGCATGCAGGCCGATCAAGCCTATGCCGCCGGCATCACCGGCAAGGGCGTGAAAATCGGCGCGCTGGATTCCGGGTTCGATTCCAGCCATCCCGAATTTGCCGCAGACCGTTATCACGCGGTGACGGCCAGCGGCAGCTATGTCGACGGCTCAGCATTTAACGTCGACGGTACGCTCAATACAAACAACGACTCCCACGGCACCCACGTCACCGGCACCATGGGCGCTTCCCGGGATGGCACCGGCATGCACGGCGTGGCGTACAACGCGCAAATCTACGTCGGCAACACCAACAAGAACGACAGTTTCCTGTTTGGCCCCAACCCCGACCCGCGCTACTTCACTGCGGTCTATAACGCCCTGGCGGATGCTGGCGTACGCGCGATCAACAACAGCTGGGGCAGTCAGCCGCCGGACGTCAGCTACCGAACCCTCGACGACCTGCACGCTGCCTACGCCCAGCACTGGAACAAAGGCACCTGGCTCGACGCCGCCGCCGACGTTTCGCGGCGTGGCGTGATCAACGTGTTCAGCGCCGGCAACAGCGGCTACCCGAATGCCAGCGTGCGTTCGGCCTTGCCGTACTTTCAGCCGGACCTGGAAGGCCACTGGCTGGCGGTGTCGGGGCTGGATCAAAGCAATCGGCAGAAATACAACCAGTGCGGGATCGCCAAATATTGGTGTATCACAACGCCGGGCGCGAAGGTCGACAGCACCATTCCCGGTGGCGGTTACGCGATCAAATCCGGCACCTCCATGGCCGCGCCGCATGCCACCGGCGCATTGGCGCTGGTGATGGAACGCTATCCGTACATGAACAACCAGCAGGCGCTGGAGGTGCTGCTGACCACCGCGACCCAGCTCGACGGCTCGATCACCGAGGCACCGAGTACGCACATCGGTTGGGGCGTGGCCAACCTCGAACGGGCGATGCGCGGGCCGGGGCAATTGCTCGGGTCGTTCGACGCCAATCTGGGGGCCGGGCAAAGCGATGTCTGGAGTCATGACATCACGGACAAGGCGCTGATTCAGCGCCAGGCCGAAGACGCCGCCGAACGCAGCGCCTGGCAACAGGAATTGCTGGACAAAGGCTGGCAGAGCGGTGTGCCGGTCGGTGCCAGTCAGCAGGATCAGACCGACTACGCGGTGGGCATGGCTCGTGATTCCGCCGCCGCCAACCGAGTCTACGAAGGCAGCCTGATCAAGTCCGGTGCCGGGCGGTTGATGCTGACCGGTGACAACACTTATCGCGGCCCGACCACGGTCAACGGCGGTTTGCTGGCGGTGAACGGCTCGCTGACGTCGGCGGTGACCGTCAATGACAGCGGCACTCTCGGCGGTAACGGACGGATCGCTGCCTTGACCGCCAATGCCGGTGGCACCGTGGCACCCGGTAACTCCATCGGTACGTTGCAAGTCAGCGGCGATGTGATGTTTGCACCGGGTTCGACTTATGCCATCGAACTGTCACCCACCAGCAGCGACCAGATTATTGCCGGCGGTACGGCCACGATCAGTGGCGCCACCGTGAGCCTGTCCCTGGAAAACAGCCCGACCTTGCTCAGCACCCAACAAGTGCAAAGCCTGCTGGGCCATCAGTACAACATCCTGCAAGCGGCGGGCGGCATTCAAGGCCAGTTCGGCGCGGTGCTGCCCAACTACGTGTTCATCGGCGGCAGCCTCGATTACGCCGCGACTGGCATTCAGTTGAGCGTTGAGCGTAACGCCACAACCTTCGCCAGCGTCGGGCAAACGCCGAATCAGCGTAATGTCGCGGCCGCTGTTGAAGGGCTTGGCGCGGGTAACGCCGTCTACGAAAGCCTATTGCTGTCGCCGACCGCCAGTTCAGCGCAACAGGCCTTCCAGCAGTTGTCGGGGGAAATCTACCCGGCGCTGGGCTCGGTGTTGATCAATGACAGCCGTTATCTGCGTGATGCGGTCGGTGAGCGTCTCAACGAAGCCAACGGTTCCCGAAGCAACGGCTGGATCAAAGCACTGGGCGCCTGGGGCAAGACCGATGGCAGCCACGACACCGCCGGCTACACCACGTCGATTGGCGGTTTGCTGGCCGGTGTCGATGGCGCAGTGGATGACGAAACCCGTGTCGGCCTGGTCGCCGGTTACAGCGATAGCTCGGTCAGCATGGGCTCTGGAACTCATTCATCAGCGCAGGTCGACAGTTATCACCTGGGCGCCTATGCCGGCCACGAACTGGGCGCCTGGCGTCTGAGTGCCGGGGGGGCCTACAGCTGGCATCGGGCCGACCTCAAACGTGACCTGCAATACGGCGACGTCACTGCCAAACAGAAAACCAAGGTCGACGCCGGGACCACCCAGGTGTTCGGCGAAGCGGCCTATCGCTTGAACCTGCAAGCACTGGCCTTGGAGCCATTCGCCAATCTGGCTTACGTGCACCTCGACACCGAGGGCTTCACCGAAAAAGGTGACGCCGCCGCGCTCAAAAGCAGTGGCGACCGGCGTGACGCGGTACTCAGCACCCTGGGCGTACGCGCACTGAAAACAGTAACGCTGTCCGGTCAGCAACAACTGGACCTGAGCGGCAGCCTCGGTTGGCAGCACAACCTGAGCAACACCGACTCCGAGGAACACCTGGCGTTCGCCAGCGGTGGCACTCCGTTCGTGGTGGAAAGCTCGCCACTGGTTCGCGATGCGGCGCTGGTGGGCGCCCATGCCAGCCTGGCCTTGAGCCGGGATGTTCGGTTGAACCTTGATTACACCGGCCAACTGGCCAGCCGCGAGAAGAGCCACGGCGTCGGGCTGAGTCTCAATTGGCAGTTTTAACGGCAGCGAAGGGATTGCCCTCATGCCTAGTCAAGGTGCGCAAACCTGTGGGAGCGAGCCTGCTCGCGATGACGGCGGAACATTCAGCATCAATATTGACTGACCCGACGCTATCGCGAGCAGGCTCGCTCCCACAGGTTCCGTGCCTTGGCTGACAGGAATTGGGTGGGCCTTGAGGCACAAGGATTTTGGCAACATAACTAAGGATGGTCGCTGGATGAGAGCTGAAAACAACAATTCGCCCGCTCGGTCGGGCAGCACGTTTACTACTTTAAAAACCCTCAATCGCGCCTTGCTCTGCGCATTGGCCACCCTGGGCACCGCACACGCGGTGCCCTACGTGGAAAACGGCAGGACAGGCGATCCCGATAGCTGGCGCAGCACAGAGTTCAACGCCGATTGGGGGCTGGGGGCGATCAACGCTCAGGAGGCCTACGCCGCCGGTTACACCGGCAAAGGCGTGAAGCTGGGGATTTTCGATCAACCGGTTTACGCCTTGCACCCGGAGTTTTCCGGGGCCAATAAGGTGATAACTCTGGTCACCAGTGGCATCCGCGAATACACCGACCCGTACATTCCGGTCAAAGCCGGGGATGCCTTTTTGTATGACGGTTCGCCCTCGGTGGGCTCCAACGGCAAACTCGGTGCCCACGGCACTCACGTTGGCGGGATCGCCGCGGGCAGTCGCGATGGCGGCCCGATGCACGGCGTTGCCTTTGGTGCGCAAATCATCAGTGCCGACAACGGTGACCCGGGCCCGGAAGACGGGATCATTCGCGGCAACGACGGCGCGGTGTACAAGGCCGGTTGGGACGCCCTGATCGCCAGCGGCGCGCGGATCATCAACAACAGCTGGGGCATCGGCATCACGGATCGTTTCGACCTCGGCGGTCGGGATCCGGCGTACCCGCACTTCACCGTGCAAGACGCACAACTGCAATTCAACGAGATCCAGACCTTGCTGGGGACCAAACCCGGCGGTGCCTACGACGGCGCCATCGCGGCGGCCCGCAGTGGCATCGTGACGATCTTCGCCGCCGGCAACGACTACAACCTCAACAACCCGGACGCCATCGCCGGCCTCGGCTACTTCGTCCCGGAGATCGCGCCGAACTGGATGACCGTCGCCGCGTTGCAGAGGAATCCGGACACTAACAGTCCCGATCCTTACAACATCAGCACCTTCTCGTCGCGTTGCGGCTACACCGCGAGTTTCTGCGTGTCGGCACCGGGCAGCCGCATCTACAGCTCGATTATTAGCGGCACCAATGCCAATGACCTGACTACCGGCTACGCCAATTACAACGGCACCTCCATGGCGGCGCCGCACGTTGCAGGCGCGGTGGCGGTATTGATGGAACGCTTCCCGTACATGACCGGCGCGCAAGTCGCCAGCGTGCTGCGCACCACCGCCACCGACCTCGGCGCACCCGGCGTCGACTCGCTGTACGGCTGGGGCATGATCAACCTGCGCAAAGGCATCGATGGCCCGGCGATGTTCGTGACCGAGCAGGACATTCCCGAGGAATTCCGCATCGACGGCGCCTACGGCTCCAGCCAGTTTGTCGCGGACTTGCCGGGTATCGGCGCGATCATCGACGCCGGCAAACCCACCGAGCGTGTGTGCAATGACGTGCATTGCGGGCTCGACGTTTGGCGCAACGACATTTCCGGCCATGGTGGCCTGACCAAGCAGGGCATCGGCACACTGGTGCTGACCGGCGCCAATACCTACGCCGGCCCGACCCTGGTCAATCAGGGCCGATTGGCCATCAACGGTTCGCTGCTGTCGGCCGTCACCGTCAATGACAGCGGGATCCTCGGCGGTAACGGCAGCATCGCGGCGCTGACCGCGAAAAGCGGCGGTACCGTGGCGCCCGGCAACTCCATCGGTACCTTGCAGGTGGCGGGCGACGTGACTTTCGAGCCTGGCTCGACCTACGCCGTAGAGCTGTCGCCCACCAGCAGCGACCAGATCATTGCCGGCGGCAAGGCTGTGATCGAAGGCGCAACGGTTAGCCTGTCTCTGGAAAACAGCCCGACATTGCTGACCACCAGCGAAGCGAAATCCCTGCTCGGCAATCAGTACAACATTCTGCAAGCGGCCGGTGGGATCGAAGGGCGCTTCGGTGCAGTGGTGCCGGACTACCTGTTCCTCGGCGGCACCCTCGACTACTCGGCTGGCGGCATTCAACTGGCGGTGGTGCGCAACGCGACCTCCTTCACCAGCGTTGGCCAAACCCCGAACCAACGCGCCGTGGCCGCTGCCGCCGAGCAGTTGGGCGCAGGCAATCCGCTCTACGAAACCCTGCTGTTGTCGCCGACCGCCGCTGTCGCGCAACAAGCGTTCCAGCAACTCTCCGGTGAGATTCATCCGGCAATCGGCACGCTGCTGATCAACGACAGCCGCTACCTGCGCGATGCAGTCGGCGAGCGTCTGCGTGAGCACGATTTGTTCGACGCCGGGGCACCCACCGATGACCGCAGCAACGCCTGGCTCAAAGTGCTCGGTGCCTGGGGCAAGAGCGATGGCGGGCATGACAACGCCAGTTCCAACAGCTCCATTGGCGGGCTGCTGGCCGGTGTCGATGGCTTGATCGCTGAAGATACCCGACTGGGTTTCGTCACCGGTTATAGCGACAGCTCGTTGAGCATGGGCGATGGCACGCACTCGTCGGCCTCGGTCGACAGCTACCACTTGGGTGCGTACCTGGGCCATGAAATCGACGCGTTGCGCCTGAGCGTCGGGGGCGCTTACAGCTGGCATCGCATCGACGTCAAACGTGACCTGCAATTTAACGGCGTCAGCGGCAAGCAGAAATCCAAACGCGATGCGACCTCCGCGCAACTGTTCACCGAAGCGGCGTATCGCCTGGACCTGCAACCGGTCGCTTTGGAGCCGTTCGTCAATCTGGCTTATGTGCATTTGAACACTGAAAGCTTCAGCGAAAAAGGTGACGCCGCCGCACTCAAGGGCGGTGAAAACAACCGCGACGTGGTGCTCTCGACCCTTGGCCTGCGGGCGAGCAAAGCCATTGCGTTGTCCGACCAGCAACAGCTGGAACTGTCCGGCACGCTCGGCTGGCAGCACAACCTGAGCAACACCCGTTCCGAAGACCACTTGGCCTTCGTCAATGGCAACACCGCGTTCAGCGTGCAAAGCGTGTCCATGGACCGCGATGCCGCGGTAGTCGGTGCCCGTGCCGGATTGGCGCTGGGCCGCGATACCCGTTTGAACCTGGATTACAACGGGCTGCTCGGCTCCCGGGAAAAAGACCACGGTGTGGGCCTGACCCTGGACTGGCAGTTCTGATTTGACGCTAAGGAAGCAAGAACATGGGACTGTTTGATTACAAAAATGCCGGCAGTGAGGCCGGCAAGGCGCTGTACTCCGACGCGATCGCGCTGACGCTCTACGCGTACACGCCAACCGGCCAGCCACTGCCGGCGACCGCTTGGGCGCCGATTGGCGCCACAGCGTTGGGCTATCAGGGCAACGTCGGGGCTCAAGGCACCTTCTATGGCGAGAAGGACGGCTTCACCAGCGCCGAAGCCGAAGTGCTCGGTAAATACGACGAGGCAGGCAAGCTGATCGGCATCGGTATCGCCTTCCGTGGCACCGGTGGCCTGGGGTACAGCGACACCTTCGGCGACATGAAAAACAATCTGCTGGCCGCGGTCGGCCCGGTGGATTACGCGACGAACTACGCGAAAAACGCCTTCGACACTTTGCTCAAAGACGTCGCCGCGTTTGCCATCGCCCACGGCCTGAGTGCCAAGGATGTCTTGGTCAGCGGGCATAGCCTTGGCGGGTTAGGGGTCAACAGCCTGGCGGAGTTGAGCGGAAACAATTGGGGCGGTTTCTTCAAGGACGCCAACTACATCGCCTTCGCCTCGCCGACCCAAAGTGCCACCGGCAACAACGTGCTGAATATCGGCTACGAAAACGACCCGGTGTTTCGAGTGCTCGACGGCACCACGTTCAGCAGTGGCTCGCTGGGCAAGCACGATGGTCATCAGGATTCGGCAACCAACAACATCGTCAACTTCAATGACCAATACGCCTCCACCGCGCAGAACCTGGTGCCGTTCAGCATTCTCAATCCGCTGAACTGGTCAGCCCACGGTTCGTTGGGCTATGCCGACGGCTTGAACCGGGTGATCGACTCGCGCTTCTACGACCTCACCGACAAGGACTCGACGCTGATCGTGTCGAACCTGTCGGAATCGTCCCGAGGCAGTACCTGGGTCGAAGACCTGGGCCGTAGCGGCGAGCCGCACACCGGCAGCACCTTCATCATCGGCACCGACAGCAATGACTGGCTCAAGGGCGGCGCGGGCAATGACTTCATCGAAGGCCGAGACGGTAACGACCGGTTCCGCGATGACGGTGGCTACAACCTGCTGCTGGGCGGCAAGGGCAGCAATACCTTCGAGCTGCAGAAACCGTTGCAGAACTTCAGCTTTGCCAATGACGGCGACGGCACGCTGTACGTGCGCGATGCCTACGGCGGCATCAGCATGACCCGCGACATCGGCGCGCTGGTGAGCAAGGAGTCGGGTTCGTGGTGGGGTAGCAAGGAGGTGACCTACAGCGTCACCGCCAATGGCTTGCTCAATGGCACGGAACTGACCCATTACAACCACTCGCTCAACGGCGATGCCTATGGCAATACGCTGGTGGCCAGCGTCGACGGTGACTGGCTGTTCGGCAATGCTGGTGACGACCTGCTGCGCAGCGACAAGAGCCACGTGACCTTCGTCGGTGGCGCGGGCAATGACGTGATGCAGGCCTCGGGGGGCGGCAACAACACCTTCCTGTTCAGCGGGGCCTTCGGCTTCGACGCGATCAATGGGTATCAGGGCAGCGACAAACTGGTGTTCATGGGCGTCCAGGGCGCGGGGCAGGGCTATGACTACACCCAGCACGCGACCCAGGCCGGCAACGACACTGTGCTCAAGATTGGCGATTACGCCGTAACGCTGGTGGGCGTAGGTCTGGATAATCTCTCGGCTTCGGGAATTACGTTTGCGTAAAAGCTGCATGCACTAAAGGCTCCGGGGCGCCTCGTGATTGAGGCGTCCTGGCTGTGAGCTATCTCTGACAATTCCAACAAAGAGAGAGGCAATACCAATGGGTGTGTATGACTACAAGAACTTCGGCACAGCAGACTCCAAGGCGTTGTTCAGCGACGCCATGGCGATCACGCTGTATTCCTATCACAACCTCGACAACGGTTTCGCCACCGGTTACCAGCAAAACGGCTTCGGCCTGGGCTTGCCGGCAACCCTGGTCACCGCGCTGATCGGCGGCACCGATTCCCAGGGCGTCATTCCCGGCATTCCCTGGAACCCCGATTCGGAAAAGGCTGCTCTCGAAGCCGTGCAAAAAGCCGGCTGGACACCGATCACCGCCGCGCAATTGGGCTATGACGGCAAGACCGACGCTCGCGGAACCTTCTTCGGCGAGAAGGACGGTTACACCAGCGCCCAAGTGGAGATCCTCGGCAAGTACGACGCCCAGGGTCATCTCACCGAAATCGGCATCGCTTTTCGCGGCACCAGCGGCCCGCGGGAAATCCAGATCGGCGACTCCATCGGTGATGTGATCAACGACCTGATGGCAGCGCTAGGGCCAAAGGATTACGCGAAAAACTACGTAGGTGAAGCCTTCGGCAATCTGCTCAGTGACGTTGCAGCGTTTGCCCAGGCCAATGGGCTTTCGGGCAAGAACGTACTGGTCAGCGGCCACAGCCTCGGCGGGTTGGCGGTCAATAGCCTGGCGGACTTGAGCAGCGATAAGTGGTCCGGGTTCTACCAGGATTCCAACTACATCGCCTACGCCTCACCGACCCAAAGCAGCAGCGACAAAGTGCTGAACATCGGTTATGAAAACGACCCGGTGTTCCGCGCCCTCGATGGCTCGTCGTTCAACCTGGCCTCGGTAGGCGTGCACGATGCCGCCAAGGATTCGACGACCGATAACATCGTCAGCTTCAACGACCACTACGCCTCGACGGCGTGGAACGTGCTGCCGTATTCCATCCTCAACATCCCCACCTGGATCTCGCACTTGCCCACCGGTTACGGCGACGGTATGACCCGGGTGCTGGAGTCGCAGTTCTACGACCTGACCAGCAAGGATTCGACCATTATCGTCGCCAACCTCTCGGACCCGGCGCGCAGCAACACCTGGGTCCAGGATTTGAACCGCAACGCCGAAACCCATAAAGGCAGCACCTTCATCATCGGCAGCGACGGCAATGACCTGATCCAGGGCGGCAAGGGCAGCGACTACCTGGAAGGCCGCGACGGTAACGACACTTTCCGCGATAGCGGCGGCTACAACATCCTGTTGGGCGGCAAGGGCAGCAACGTGCTGGACCTGCAGCAGTCGGTGAAGAACTTCGTCTTCGCCAATGACGGTGCCGGCAACCTGTACGTGCGCGACGCCAATGGCGGCATCAGCATCACTCGCGACATCGGCAGCATCGTCACCAAGGAGCCGGGTTTTCTCTGGGGGGTGTTCAAGGATGACGTGACCCACAGCGTCACCGGCAATGGCCTTGTGACCGGCAGCAACCTGACCCAGTACGCCTCAAGCGTGAAGGGCACGACCGGCGCCGACACCCTCAATGCGCACGCAACCGGCGACTGGATGTTTGGCTTCGATGGCAACGACCATTTGATCGGCAGCACCGGCAACGACGTGTTTGTCGGCGGGGCGGGTAATGACCTGCTGGTATCAGGCGGCGGGGTCGACACGTTCCTGTTCAGCGGGGCGTTTGGCCAGGATCGGGTGGTGGGCTATCAAGCCAACGACAAACTGGTATTCCTAGGGGTTCAGGGCGTTGCGCCGAACGATGACTACCGGGCCCATGCCACGGCGGTAGGGCAGGATACGTTGCTGACGTTTGGCAGTGATTCGGTGACCCTGGTGGGTGTCGGGCTGGACAGTTTGTCCGGTGGGGGGATTGTGATCGCCTGAGGGTGATGCGGCGCCGGTAAGGGCCTCTTCGCGAGCAAGCCCGCTCCCACATTTTGATCGCAGGCGTACCCATATTTGGTGTTCACTGAAGATCGAATGTGGGAGCGGGCTTGCTCGCGATGAACGATAACGCGGTAAACCTGCCTGTCTACGTGACCCACCGGTCACTCTCGAACTCCAATACCTGCACCAACAGGAATCTGGCACTAAACCATCAGCCCACATACTCGTTATACTATAACGCAGGTGCTGCATGCCGCCATTCGAGTACAGGAGATTTAGCAACGTGAGTAACAGCAAGAGGTACACCTTCGGGCTGGCGCTGGCCTTTATATCGGCAACAGCCGCCGCAGAACTGCCTCAAAGCTCGATTCTGACCCGTTACGGGGTCACCTCCGATCAACTGCCAGAACCGGCCGCGATCGAAACCGCCAAACCTGCCAAACCCATCGAAGAAAAAACTCGCTTTCAAATCCAGCCGGAACAGCCCTGGGTGACAGTGCGCCTGGGCGACGGTAAACAACCGGAGAAAACCGGCAATATCAGTATCGATCGTTCGATGCAGCAAGAACGGGAGCGTTGTCAGCGGATGCAGGAACAACTGATCCGGCAAGGAGGGCAGTCCCTCTCCTGCGATAACAGCATTCCAGGGATTCACTGAGCAATGATCGCAACAGGCGTTGCCAGGCTGAAGCAACAGGGCTGAGCCCACTGACCACGACATGAGTGACTGATATGACCCTATCCACAAGCGTGGCAGGGCAGACGGGAAGTGTTTCTTCTGCGCGTGCCTGCAGCGCTGCAAAAACCAATACCCGGATGCTCGCCATCGATGCCCTGCGCGGCTTTGTCATGCTCTGCATGCTGGTCGACCATGTGCGGGAAACCTTTTTGCTGCACCGCCAGGTGACCGACCCGATCGACGCCTTGAGCGTGACCCCGGACCTGTTCTTCACCCGACTGCTGAGCACCATCTGCGCCCCGGTGTTCATCTTCCTCACCGGTTTGTCGGCCTGGCTCTACAGCCAGAAACACACGGCCAACGAGACGTCGGTGTTCCTGCTCAAGCGCGGGCTGTTCCTGGTGTTTCTGGAGCTTACGTTCGTGTGCTTCGCCTGGAACGCCGAGTTCCCGCCCAAGACATTGTGGTTGCAAGTGATCTGGTGCATCGGCATTTGCATGATCGTGCTCGCCGGGTTGCTGCACTTCAAACGCGGTTGGCTGATCGTGCTCGGGGTGGCGATTGTCGCCGGGCACAACCTGCTCGATGGTGTGACCGTGGGGCCTGAGTCGCCGTTCTTTGTGCCGTGGTCAATCCTGCATCAGCGGGTGTTCATCGACATCACCGAGTTCACCCGGGCTCGCACCACCTATCCGGTGTTGCCGTGGATCGGGGTGATTCTGCTGGGCTGGGCCATCGGGCCATGGTTCGGCAAGGACATGGAACCGGCGGAGCGGATTTCGCGGTTGCTGAAAGTCGGCTGCGGCCTGCTGGTGGCCTTCGTGTTCATCCGCTACTTGAATGTTTATGGCGAGAAGCCTTGGGTGCAAACCGGTGAGTCGCTGCGCACTTTCATGAGTTTCCTGAGCGCGAAGAAGTACCCGCCATCGCTGATGTTCCTGATGCCGACGCTTGGTCTGGGGTTGATTCTTTTGGCGTTGTTCGAGAAAGCTCAGGATCGCTGGTCCACCGCGACCTTGGCGATCTACGGCGGTGCGCCGATGTTTTTCTATTTGCTGCACCTGTACGTGCTCAAGGCGATGTACTTGATGGCCGTCGCGATTTGGGGCACCAATCAGGGCACTTATTACGGCTTCGACAACCTGCCTATGGTCTGGCTATGGAGCGTGATCCTCGGGGTGTTGCTGTTCTTCCCGACGCGCTGGTTCGCCAACCTCAAACAGCGCCGTCGCGACATCGCGATTCTCAAATATCTCTGATCAAAGACCGAGAAGTTTGAGCGATGAAAATCCTGTAGGAGCGAGGCTTGCCCGCGAAGAAAGATCACGCGTAATGCCTGAAAAACCGCGGTGCATTCTTCGCGGGCAAGCCTCGCTCCTACAGGTTCTGTGTCAGTCTTCTTTGCGAACCGTGGCCACGTCATCGGCCCGGACTTTCACCTTCGCCCCGGAAATATCTTCAAACTCAAAGAAGCCGTCCTCGGTCTTGGTATTCGGCATGTCCTTGGTCAAATACTGAGTGCCGTTCTGCAGGGTAACAACCGTTGGCGTCGAGCAACCGGCCAGGGCCAGAAAGGCCGCTACTGCCAAGGGCAAACCCAGAGTCTTGATATTCATACACACCTCTCATCACTGAATAAAAACAGCTCGACAGCCCCGCTTGAGGTCAATCGTCGCTGTACCTCTAACGCGGTTGGTGCGATGGAATGGCAGAAAGTTCGATGGTCACCCGAAAATTGCCGAATAGCGTCGCCACTGATCCTTTTCCGTTTGCACCGGGTGGGGCATAGCTGGTATCTGTACGCATAACCAGTACTCGTTTGCCATGGCCCTTTTTGCCCGTGATTGTAAATCCTCTCGACGACCCGTTCTATTACTTGAACAACTTCATGCAAGTGCTTGATTGGCTTGAACATCGCTATGCCGATGTATTGAGCGTCGAGGAGCAGGATTTCATCCGCGACTTCAATCGACTGCCCCGCGAGTCCCAGGCCCTGCTGGTCAGACTGGTGATGCGCAAGGGCGTGCATTTCAGGGCCGGCAAATTGAGTTACGCCGAGATCGGCGACATCGACAGCGCTGCGGCGCCGCTACTGGCATCGGGCTGGATCGATGAGCAGTCGCCGTTGCACATCGAGGACTTGTTCGAGGTGTTGCTCAAGGCCGAGATTCTCCAGTGCCTTGGCGGCGCCATCGATCAGCCCAAAGGCAAAAAGACCGATTGGCTGCCGGCCCTGAGCGAGCAGTTTCCCGAGGCGCAAAGTTTTGCCCAGTGGTGTCCGGCGCTGAATGAGCGGTTGTTCAGCCTGACCGTCATGGGCCTGTGCGACCGGCTGCGGCTGATGTTCTTCGGCAATCTTTACCAGGACTGGTCGGAGTTCGTGCTGGCCGACCTCGGCATCTTCACCTACGAGAAAGTCGAGTTCTGTGCCGAGTCCCGCGGCTTGCGCAGTCGCGAGGACGTCGATGCCTGCCTGTTTCTGCACTTCTGCCAGCAGCGTTTCGAGGCCGGTGAAGACGTGGCGGACATTGTCGAGCAGATCAACGGGCTGCAGCTCGACAATCCCTGGCTGCAAAAACGTCGGGGCAAACTGCTGTTCCAGATCGGCCAGCATTGCGAGCGCGTCGCGGATTTTTCCACTGCCCTGAACCTCTACCGCGAATGCGCCTACCCCGGCGCGCGTCTGCGGTTGATTCGCGTGCTGGAGCGCTGTGCTGAATATCAACTGGCCATGGACCTGGCCACCCACGCCGAGCAAGCCCCTGAAAGCGCCGCCGAGCATCAGCATCTATTGCGTGTGCTGCCCAGACTGCGGCGCAAACTGGGTGGGCCGCCGATCAAGCGGCCAGCCCCTCGGGCCATGCAGCGTCTGGACCTGCAACTGCCCCGGCACGATCCGGCGTTGTCGGTGGAGTCTTACGTTCAGGCCCACCTGGCGGACGATTCAGCGCCGGTGCATTACGTCGAGAACAGCCTGATCAATTCACTGTTCGGGTTGCTGTGCTGGCCGGCGATCTTCGCGCCGTTGCCGGGGGCGTTTTTTCACCCGTTCCAGCGCGGTCCGGTGGACCTGCTCAACGAAGACTTTCATGCGCGGCGCGCGGATCTGTTTCAGGCCTGCCTCGCCGAACTCGATGACGGGCGTTATGTGCAAACTGTCCGCGAGCGTTACAGCGCCAAGTGGGGCGTGCAGTCGCCGTTCGTATTCTGGGGCGCGCTGAGTGAGGAACTGCTGGAGCAGGCACTTGCCTGTCTGCCCGCCGAACACCTCAAGCACTGGTTCAATCGCCTGCTGCTCGACATCAAGGCCAACCGCGCCGGCATGCCGGACTTGATTCAGTTTTGGCCGCAAGACAAAACCTACCGGATGATCGAAGTCAAAGGCCCCGGCGATCGGCTACAAGACAATCAATTGCGCTGGCTGGAGTTCTGTCACGAACACCAGATGCCGATTGCCGTGTGCTACGTGCAATGGGCGGAGCAGGGCGCGTGAGCTACAGCATTGCGGTGCGGGCGCTGTGTGAATTCACCGCCAAGGTTGGCGACCTCGACCTGCGTTTCACTCCGTCGCCGACCGCGCTGGAGGGCATCGTCGGGCATCGCACCGTGGCCTCACGGCGCAGCGAGGGTTACCAGAACGAAGTCGCGCTTGAGGGCCAGTATCGAACCTTGACGGTGAAGGGCCGGGCGGACGGCTACGATCCGGCGCAAAACTGCCTTGAAGAAATCAAGACCTACCGTGGCGACCTGAGCAAGCAACCGGCCAATCACCAGCAGTTGCACTGGGCGCAGGCGAAGATCTACGGCGCGTTGATGTGCCAGAAACTGCAGTTGGAGCAGATTAATCTGGCGCTGGTGTACTTCGACATCGTCAGCGAAAAGGAAACCTGTCTGGCCGAGGCCTTCAGCGCCGCCGAACTACAGCTGTTCTTCGAACACCATTGCGGGTTGTTCCTGCATTGGGCCGAACAGGAAATGGCCCATCGCGAAGGGCGCAATCTGGCGGCGCAACAGCTGGCATTTCCCCATGCCGATTTTCGTCCCGGGCAACGGCATCTGGCCGAATCGGTGTTCAAGGCGGTCAGCACCGGTCGTTGCCTGATGGCCCAGGCACCGACCGGTATCGGCAAGACCGTTGGCACGCTGTTCCCGATGCTCAAGGCCCTGGCGCCGCAACAACTGGACAAGGTGTTTTTCCTCACGGCGAAAACTCCGGGGCGCAAATTGGCGCTGGACGCCGCTCAGGTCATCCTCGACAGCGCCGATGCTCCACCCTTGCGAGTTCTCGAAATGATCGCCCGGGACAAGGCTTGTGAGCACCCGGACAAGGCCTGCCATGGCGAGTCCTGCCCGTTGGCCCAGGGTTTTTATGATCGTCTGCCGGCCGCACGTCAGGCCGCCAGCCAATTGAGCCTGCTGAACCAGAGCGCCTTGCGCGAGGTTGCCCGGCAGCATGACGTTTGTCCCTACTACCTCAGCCAGGAAATGGCCCGCTGGGCGGACGTGGTGGTCGCCGACTACAACTATTATTTCGACTTCAGTGCGTTGCTGTTCGGGCTGGCCCAGGCCAATAACTGGAAAGTCGCGGTGCTGGTGGATGAAGCCCACAATCTGGTGGAGCGTGGCCGGCAGATGTACAGCGCCAGTCTCGACCAGGCGACGTTGAACAGCGTGCGAAAAACCGCGCCTGATGCACTGAAGAGATCCTTGCAGCGGGTCAATCGCGAATGGAATGCGCTGCATGATCAGCAACTCAGCCCCTATCAGGCCTACGACAAAGCCCCGGAAAAACTGCTTCAGGCGCTGTCCTTATGCTGCGCGAGCATCGGCGACTACCTGAACGATCATCCCCAAGGCCTGGACAGCGGATTACAGAATTTTTACTTCGACATGCTGCAATTCGGCCGCGTGGCTGAACTGTTCGATGAGCATTTCCTGTTCGACATCAGCAAACGCGACCTCGAGCGCAAGCGCAACCTGTCGCAACTGTGCCTGCGCAATGTGGTGCCGGCCGCTTTCATTCGCCCGCGCCTGACTGCTGCGCGTAGCGCTGTGCTGTTTTCCGCCACCCTGAGCCCTCGGCATTACTACGCGGATTTGCTGGGAACACCGGCGAACACGGTGTGGATCGATGTGGAGTCGCCATTTCACGCCGATCAGCTGCAAGTGCACATCGTCAGCCAGATTTCGACCCGCTTTGTCCACCGTCAGGCGTCCCTTGAGCCCATCGTCGAGCTGATTGCCAAACAGTTCACCCAACGCCCCGGTAACTACCTGGCGTTCTTCAGCAGCTTCGATTATTTGCAGCAAGTGGCGCAGTTGCTGGCCGAGCGGCATCCGTACATCACGCTGTGGTTGCAGTCCCGGGGAATGGGGGAAGGGCCGCGTCAGGCGTTTCTCGATCAATTCACCCTCCATGGTCAGGGCGTCGGGTTTGCGGTGCTGGGTGGCGCATTCGGCGAAGGCATCGATTTACCCGGCGCGCGGTTGATTGGTGCATTCATTGCCACACTGGGGCTGGCGCAACTCAATCCGGTCAACGAACAGATGAAACAGCGCATGGCGGCGATTTTCGGTGCCGGGTATGACTACACCTACCTGTTTCCTGGCGTGCAGAAAGTCGTGCAAGCAGCGGGGCGGGTGATCCGCACTCAGCAGGATCAAGGGGTAGTGATGCTGATCGATGACCGATTTGGCGAGAGCAAGGTCAAGCAATTGCTGCCGCGCTGGTGGTCGATGAAATCGGCGCCTTTTTAGTCTGTTGAGTAGTGTCCTCACCGCGTATTGGTTTTTTGGAATTTCCAAACGAGTGGTTTGTCGCATACTCCAGAAGAACAACAATAAGGACAGGGCTCCATGAGCGATGACCGGACCAAGATCAATGCCATCGAGGAGATGCGCTTTCGTCTGCTGATCGATGCCGTGGTGGACTACGCGATCTACATGATTGACCCCGATGGCATCATCACCAGTTGGAACGCTGGCGCCAAGCGTTTCAAAGGGTATGAGGAGGCGGAGATTCTTGGTCAGCATTTCTCGCGTTTTTATACCGAAGAGGACCGCAAGGCCGGTTTGCCTCAGCGCGCCCTTGATACCGCCATTCACGAAGGGCGTTTCGAGGGCGAAGGCTGGCGGGTTCGCAAGGACGGCACGCATTTCTGGTCCCACGTCATCATCGATCCCATTCGCGATCCGTCGGGCAAATTGCTGGGTTTTGCCAAGATCACCCGGGATTTGACCGACCGCAAAATGGCCGAAGAAACCCTCAAGCAAAGCGAGCAGCAGTTCCGGCTGCTGGTGCAAAGCGTCACCGACTACGCCATCTACATGCTCGCCCCGGATGGACGCGTGACCAACTGGAATCTGGGGGCTCAGCGAATCAAGGGCTACCGGCCCGAAGAAGTTATCGGCCAGCATTTCTCGATGTTTTACACCCCTGAGGACCGCGAAGCCGGTGAACCCCAGCGTGCGCTGGAGATCGCTACACGCGAGGGGCGATTCGAAAACAAGGCCTGGCGCGTGCGCAAGGACGGCACGCGGTTTTTCGCGCATGTCGTAGTCGACCCGATTTGGGGCGAAACCGGCACGTTGCTGGGATTTGCCAAAATCACTCGGGACATCACCGAGGTGACCCAAGCCCAGCAAGCCCTTGAGAAAACCCGCGAAGCGTTGTTTCAGGCGCAAAAGATGCAGGCCATCGGGCAGCTCAGCGGGGGGATCGCCCACGACTTCAATAATCTGCTGACCGTTATTCTCGGCAATCTGGAAATCGTTCGTAAACGTGCGGCAGACGACCCGAGAATTACCCGTTTGCTCGACAACGCCACTCAAGGCGCCTTGCGTGGCGTTTCCTTGACCCAGCGCATGCTGGCGTTTGCCAGGCGTCAGGAACTCAAGACCGAATCCGTTGAGATACCAGCACTGATACAGGGGATTACCGGGCTGATGCGCAGCTCCCTGGGGCCTGCGGTGAGCATAGAAACCCGCTTTGCTCCCGAACTCGAACCGGTGATGGCCGATGTCAACCAGTTGGAGCTGGCGGTGCTGAATCTGGCGACCAACGCCCGTGATGCCATGCCCGATGGTGGGAAACTCATCATCAGCGCCCAGACACATGAGGTCCACGATCAGAAGTTATCCCTGACGGCAGGTCGTTATGTCTGCCTGAGTGTCACGGATACGGGGGAGGGCATGGATGACGCTACCCTGGCGTCGGCCATGGACCCCTTCTTCACCACCAAAGGCGTCGGTAAAGGCACTGGCCTGGGGTTGTCGATGGTTCATGGGTTTATAGAGCAATTGGGAGGACGCTTCATTCTGAAAAGCCGGAAGGACGTCGGCACCACGGCTGAACTCTGGTTACCCGTTGCACTCGCCAACTCGACCACCACACCCGCTATCGAGGAAACAGCCATGTCGCGGGTGCCTCGTCTGTGTGTGTTGGTCGTGGACGACGACAGCCTGGTGTTGACCAGTACCAGCCTGTTGCTCGAGGACCTCGGCCATCGGGTGATCAGTGCCTCGTCTGGCGCGCAGGCGCTGGAGCTATTCGACAGTGAACCCGCGATTGACCTGGTCATTACGGACATGGCGATGCCCAAAATGAACGGCGAGCAATTGGCGCAGATTATCCGCAACATCAGGCCACAGCTGCCGATCATCCTCGCCACCGGTTACGCCGAGCGTCTGGAAGGCTTGGCGGCCAGACTCCCACGCCTGTCCAAACCCTTTACCCAACTCAATCTGGTGGAAATCATTGCCCTGGTGATGAAGTGACCGTTGCCCTCATGTAAACCTTTGTGGCGAGCGAGCTTGCTCGCGTTGGGCTGCGTAGCGGCCCCAAAAATCTGACAATCATTGCCGATTTTTGTGAGCGCTACGCACTCAAGCGCGAGCAAGCTCCCTCGCCACAGGTTTCTCACTGATTCAAGACTCTCGTAAGTCATTCGCCGGGCTTTGCTATTCCCCCCATCAAGCCGCGAGGCTGGACGCGCCCAGCTCTTTTTTGTACCGGGCTTTCAGGCTTTCCATCTCAACACCCAATTCGTCGAGCGTCGCTTTGCCCAGCAGCTTTTTGGCCTGAGGAAACATTTCCTTTTCCTCTTCTTCGATGTGATGTTCCAGCAACTCCTTGACCACTTTCACTCGGCCGGCGAATTCGATGCTCGCGGGATCGGTGGTTTTCAGGTCGGGAAGCACCAGCGAATCGACGGTGCGATGTTCTTCCTTGGCTTCGTAATACATCACATCCTGTTCCTTGCCCCCGGCCTTTTTATATGCCGGGTACAAGACTTCTTCTTCCAGGCGGGTATGGATCGAAATCTCCATTTCCAGCTTGGCCAGCAACTCGGTGCGTTTTTTAACCCCACGCTCGGTGGATTCGCTCAGCCGGGTCAGGATGTCTTTTACGCGTTCATGGTCGGCTTTCAACAGGTCAATGGCGTTCATGATCGAACCTCTTGTTTAGTCACGGGTCAAGCGCAAACGGTCTTCCTGCCGTTGTCGCTCACACTGCTGGAGCATTTCCCGTGCCTGTTTTAAAGGTTAAGAAAACCCAAATAAAAACAATCAGTTGCTATGAATTTTAACTGGCCATTATCGTGCAGCCTGCATGAATCCAGTTTGCTGTTCAGTGCAGGTTGACCGACGTTCGTCAGACGTCCTGCTGATTGCGCCGCTCATAACGGGCCAGCATCGGTTGAGTGCTGATGCCATGCACCAGAATGCTGAGCGCCACCACCGACAACGTCAGGTCGGTGCACAGCGTCGCCGCCGCCGGACCGAGGTCATGGTTCAAGGCGTAGAACAGGTAATAAAAGCTCCCGATGCCGCGAATCCCGAACCAGCCGATCAACAGCCTCTGGCGACCGTCCAGCAAGCGCCCCCACGGCATGATCCATACACACAAGGGGCGAATGGCACAGAACAACACCAGTGCAACCACCAACGCTCGCCAATCCCAGTGGCCCACCAGCACCACGCCCAGCAGGGTGACCAGAAACACTTCCATGGCCCGTTCCACCAGGCTACCGAATGCCAGCATGTCGCCCATCATGATGCCCGCCGCGACTTGGGTTTCTGGCAGATTCGCCACGTCGCCGTGGACGGCAGCCTCAGGTTCGACGTTCTGGTGGCCGACCACCGGTTGCACCAGATGCTCGGCGGGAATCAAAGTGTCACCGGTGGATTTGACTTCGGCCTGGCGCAACCCGAGGCCGGCGGCGAACACCGACAGAAAGCCATAGCCATTGATCTCCTCGGCCGCCACGTAAGCGAGGGCGATCAGGGCCAGGGTCAGGTAATCGTTGGGAGAAATGGTGCTGTCGGCATTGCGGATGCGCATCGACAAGGTCAAGCGACCGATGCCGTGGCCCATCCAGTAACCGGTCAACAAACCGACCGGCACGGCCCACAGCACACTTTTCAATGCCCAGTCACTGAGCCAGGCCTCGCTATTGCCGCTCTGTTGCACAAACAGCAAGCCGAGGATCACGAAAGGGAAGGCGATGCCGTCGTTGAGGCCCGCTTCACCGGAGAGCCCGAAACGCACCTTGTCGTAATCCCTTGCGTCGTTGACTTGCACCAGCGAGGCCAGTACCGGATCGGTGGGGGCCAGAATCGCCCCGATCAGCAACGACGGCCCCCACGCCAGGGCAAAACCGTAATGCAGTAGCAGGCAGACGCCAATGATGGTCAAGATCATCACCGGTCCCGCCAGGCCGAACGCCACCCGCCATCGAAGATCCTTCAGCGGCAGGCGCAATTTGAGTCCGCAGACAAACAGCGAAAAGAGCACCGCGACTTCCGTCAGGTGCTCCATCCAGATCGCCGCATCCTTGATGTCCAGCTTCAGCAGGCCCAGGCCACCCGGACCGATCGCCACGCCCAGCGCCAGGCACACCGCCGACGTGGTCACCGGCATCCAGCGCAAATAGGACGAGGTCAGTGCCAGGGTCAGCAGCACCGCACCCAACACCGCCACCCATACAATGAAGCTCATGCCCGGTTCTCGGAGGTGTACCGCCGACCGCCGTTGAATGGCGGACTCAGGAAAATCAAACGCCAGTCACGCGCAAGTACTCAGGCCCAAGATAGTTGAACCAGAGCAGAATCATCTCCACCAGGATAGTCACCAGCACCAATAGCCCGACGCCCCATACGCTCGCCGCATTCAGCAGGCCTTGCTCCTTGCGCTCATGCATGAAGATCGGCAAACCGACGAACAGCAGAAACGTTGAATAGAGGGAGGCGGCCCCCAGCACGGTGATCGCCAGCCAGCGGCTCGGGTAGAGCCCGGCGATGCCTGCGAGGAAAAACGGGGTGACGGTGTAGGCGGCAAAACCGATGCACTGATTGACGGTGGGGCGTGAATCGAAGGTGCGCGACATCCAGCGGATGAACAGCCCCATCAGCACCACACCAACAATGATGCTCAGGTACAGCAGCCCGCAGAGTTGCAGGGCGCTGGTGGTACTGAGCTTGACCGTTTCGTTCTCGGCCAGGCTCCAGCCGACGTAGGTAGTCCCGATAAACAGGCACACGGCGGGGATCAAGGCGAGCACCAGCAAATGAGCGAGGTAATGGCGCGGATGCGCTTCCTCATCCTTACGAATATCTGTCCAGACGAAATTGGGCTGAGTGAACAGCCTGACGAAATGTGCGGACATGACGACCTCCAGATACAAGCGGCCCGGCATAGGGGCCCCTAGAAGTATTGAGGTGCATCCATCGCCGGGGGTTCATTTTTTATCGGGGGGTACCAAGGGCGGTCGGCTGGAGGGAATGTTTACAAGCGTTGAAGGTTGTTCCAGGCGCGCTCGTTGAGTTCGCTTGGACTTCCGACGGGTTTAGCTCAGAGGAAAGTTCGCTGTTCCTGCATACACTCAACTCATGAGTTAGGCTCAATGCGATGCAAGAAAACTCGGTGAGGAGTTGCTCATGAACACTCAATCGCTAATTGCACTGGCACTATCGTTGGCATGTCTCGCTGGCTGCGAAAACAAATACGATGTGAACGAGAAAAATTGCGAGCCGAAAAACTTCATGAAGCTGCCGGACGATCAGAAGCGGGAAGCCTTCATCAAGGCTTGCTTGGAGCGCATAACGCCTTGAACAGGATTCGATGCTGCGCATATCGCCCATAAAAAACCCGATGCACAGGCATCGGGTTTTCGGCATCAATCCGGGCTGTCAGGCCTGGCGGTTACGCAAACTACGCTCCATCCGCGCGATCCCTTCTTCCAGCAGCGCCCTTGGGCAGCCGAAGTTCAGGCGCACGAATTGCTGGGCGTGATCGCCGAAGTCCAGCCCTGCGCTCAGCCCGACTTTCGCTTGCTCAAGGAAGAATTGCTGCGGGTTATCCAGCGCCAGCGCCGTGCAGTCGAGCCATGCCAGGTAAGTGCCCTGAGGGATGTTCATGGTCACACCCGGCAACCGCGTACGAACCGCTTCCACCAGATAATCCCGATTGCTTTGCAGGTAGGCCATGAGCTCGGTCAACCACGGGCCGCCTTCGCTGTAGGCGACGCGGGTGGCTTCCAGGCCCAGCGGGTTGACGCTGTCGACCATGCCGCAGCGAGCGCTGTTGACCCGATGACGCAGTGCCGCGTCCTGAATGATCATGAACGCAGTCTTCAAACCGGCGATGTTGTAAGCCTTGCTCGCCGACATCAGGGTGGTGGTGCGTTTGGCGATCTGCGGGCTGAGCGAGGCGGTCGGAATGTGTACGCGCCCGTCGAAGCACAGCTCGGAGTGGATCTCGTCGGAGATGATCCAGGCGTCCTGCTCCAGGCAAATGTCGGCGACCGCTTGCAGCTCTTCGCGCGGAAAAACCTTGCCCAGCGGGTTGTGCGGGTTGCTCAGCAGCAGCGCGCCGCCCCCTTGCAGCGCCTGGCGCAAGGCATCGAGTGGCGTGGCATACGTGCCATCGGCCAATGCGTCGAAATCCAGTTCGACCTTGTTCAGCTGCCAGTGGCCCGGCGCATGGCGCAGCGGCGGGTAGTTTGGTGTTTGCACGACCACGTTCTGCTGCGGCTGAACCAGCGCGTTCAGGGCCATGTTGAACCCCGACTCGATACCCGGCAGGAATATCAGCTCCTGAGGTTGCACGCGCCAGGCGTACTTGCTCCACAGGTCGGCGACGATGGCGTCACGCAAGTCATCCTGAGCCACGCTGTAACCGAGCATCGGGTGTTCCAGGCGTTTTTGCAGCGCCTGAATGATCGCTGGCGGCGCGGCGAAGTCCATGTCGGCGACCCACATCGGCAACACGTCGGCCGGGTAGCGGCTCCATTTGGTACTGCCGGTGCCATGGCGGTCGAACACCTGATCAAAATCGAAAGTCATGCTCAGTCTCATAAAAGGCAGGGGGTTAATCCGGCGGCCATGATAAGCGCCAAACCCAGTGGGAGCGAGCCTGTGTGGCGAGGGAGCTTGCTCCCGCTCGGCTGCGAAGCAGTCGCAGAGCTTTTGGGGTCGCTTCGCGACCCAGCGGGAGCAAGCTCCCTCGCCACAAAGGCTCGCTCCCACAACTGTGTGCCTGCTGGCTTGCGGCTACCCGGCTGTCGGTTTTCACACAGCACAAAACAGCATTGTCTACAGTTTAAAGTGGCGGTAGTTCCGTTGCCGTCACCGTGATCGTCCAGAAAAACCCGGCCAATGCACCGGGTTTCCACCTGATCAGGAGTGCACGATGGACCTCAACCGTCGTCAGTTCTTCAAGGTCGCTGGTCTCGGCCTTGCGGGCTCAAGCCTCGGCGCGCTGGGCATGGCCCCGACGCCAGCCTTCGCCGAACAAGTGCGTCATTTCAAGCTCGCCCATACCCATGAAACCCGCAACACCTGCCCGTACTGCTCGGTCGGTTGCGGCTTGATCATGTACAGCCAGGGTGACAACGCGAAGAATGTCGCCCAGAGCATCATCCACATCGAAGGCGATGCCGACCACCCCGTCAATCGCGGCACCCTCTGCCCCAAAGGCGCAGGCCTGCTCGATTTCATTCACAGCCCCAGTCGTCTCCAGTACCCGCAGGTGCGCAAGCCCGGCACCACGGAGTGGACGCGAATCTCCTGGGATGAAGCGCTGGATCGCATCGCCGACCTGATGAAGGCCGACCGCGACGCCCACTTCATCGAGAAGAACGCCCAAGGGCAAACGGTGAACCGCTGGCTGAGCACCGGTTTCCTCGCGGCGTCGGCGTCGTCCAACGAAGCGGGTTACATGACCCACAAGGTGATTCGCAGTCTCGGCATGTTGGGGTTTGATAACCAGGCACGTGTCTGACATGGCCCGACGGTGGCAAGTCTTGCCCCGACGTATGGCCGTGGTGCCATGACCAACCACTGGACCGATATCGCTAACGCGAATCTGGTTCTGGTGATGGGTGGCAACGCCGCAGAAGCGCACCCTTGCGGTTTCAAATGGGTGACCGAAGCCAAAGCCCATAACAAGGCGCGGCTGATTGTGGTCGACCCGCGTTTCACCCGTACGGCCTCGGTGGCCGACTATTACGCGCCGATCCGCACCGGCACCGACATTGCCTTCATGGGCGGGCTGATCAATTACCTGCTGACTGAAGACAAGATCCAGCACGAATACGTGCGCGCCTATACGGACGTGTCGTTCATCGTCAAGGCCAACTACGGCTTCGAGGACGGGCTGTTCAGCGGTTACGACGCGAGCAAGCGCACTTACACCGACAAGTCCGGCTGGGGCTATGAAATCGGCGAGGACGGTTTCGCCAAAGTCGACCCGACCTTGCAAGACCCACGCTGCGTCTATCAATTAATGAAGCAGCATTACAGCCGCTACACCTTGGAGCTGGCCAGTCAGGTCTGCGGCATGCCCACGGATGCCATGCAGAAAATCTGGGAGGAGATCGCCACCTGCTCGCAACCGGGCAAAACCATGACGATTCTCTACGCGCTGGGCTGGACCCAGCATTCGATCGGCTCGCAGATGATCCGCAGCGCGGCCATGGTGCAACTGCTGCTAGGCAACGTCGGCATGCCGGGCGGGGGCGTCAACGCCCTGCGCGGGCACTCCAACATCCAGGGCCTGACCGATCTGGGCTTGCTGTCCAACCTGCTGCCCGGTTACCTGACCCTGCCGGCCGAGGCCGAACAGGATTACAACGCCTATATCGCCAAACGTGCACTCAAGCCGCTGCGTCCCGGGCAGATGTCTTACTGGCAGAACTACGGCAAGTTCCACGTCAGCCTGATGAAAGCCTGGTACGGCGCGAATGCCACCGCCGAGAATAACTGGGGCTACGACTGGCTGCCGAAACTGGATATTCCCGGCTACGACATCCTGAAAATGTTCGACATGATGGGCAAGGGCGAGGTCAATGGCTACATGTGCCAGGGCTTCAACCCGATCGCCGCCTTGCCGGACAAGAACCGTGTGATGAAGGCGCTGGCCAAACTCAAGTGGCTGGTGGTGATGGACCCACTGGCCACCGAAACCTCGGAATTCTGGCGCAACGTCGGGCCTTACAACGATGTGCAAACGGCCGAGATCCAGACCGAAGTCATCCGTCTGCCCACCACCTGTTTCGCCGAAGAAAACGGTTCGCTGGTCAACAGCGGTCGCTGGCTGCAATGGCACTGGAAGGGTGCCGACGGCCCGGGGCTGGCGCGCACGGACGTGAAGATCATGGCCGAGCTGTTCTTGCGCCTGCGCAAGCGTTACCAGGCCGACGGCGGTGCCTGGGCCGAGCCGATCCTCAAGCTCGACTGGCCCTACAAGATCCCCGATGACCCCACGCCGGAAGAACTGGCCCGGGAATTCAACGGCTACGCCGTCGCCGATGTCACCGACGCCTCGGGCTCAGTGGTCAAGGCCGGTCAGCAGTTGTCCGGCTTCGGCCAGCTCAAGGACGATGGCAGCACGGCTTCCGGGTGCTGGATCTTCTGCGGCAGCTGGACCGAGCAGGGCAACAACATGGCCCGGCGTGACAACAGCGATCCTTTCGGCATGAAGCAGAACCTGGGCTGGGCCTGGGCCTGGCCGATGAACCGGCGGATTCTCTACAACCGTGCCTCTTGCGACCCTCAAGGCAAACCGTGGGACGCCAACAAGCGGCTGGTGTGGTGGAACGGCAAGGTCTGGACCGGCACCGACGTGCCCGACTACAAGGCCGATGTGCCGCCGGAAGCCGGGATGAACCCGTTCATCATGAACCCCGAAGGCGTGGCGCGTTTCTTCGCCCTCGACAAGATGAACGAAGGGCCGTTCCCGGAACACTATGAACCGTTCGAGACGCCCATCGGCATCAACCCGATGCACCCCAACAACAAGAAGGCGACCAGCAACCCGGCCGGGCGGATCTTCGATTCAGTCTGGGACACCCTCGGGCAGGCCAAGGACTTCCCTTATGCGGCGACCAGCTACCGGCTGACCGAACACTTCCACTTCTGGACCAAGCATTGTCCGATCAATGCCGTGACCCAGCCTGAGCAGTTTGTCGAAATTGGCGAGGTGCTGGCCAAAGAGAAAGGCATTGCTGCCGGTGACCGGGTCCGGGTCAGCTCCAAGCGCGGGCACATCGAAGCGGTGGCGGTGGTGACCAAGCGGATTCGTCCGCTGCAGGTCAACAATCAGGTGGTGCACCAGATCGGAATCCCGTTGCACTGGGGCTTCACCGGCGCCACCCGTCACGGTTACCTGACCAACACCCTGGTGCCGTTCCTCGGCGATGGCAACACACAGACCCCGGAATCCAAGTCATTCCTGGTCAACGTGGAGAAAATCTAAATGGCCAGCCAAGACATCATCGCCCGCTCGGCCACCACCACCGTGCCGCCCTCGGTGCGCACGCAAGAGGAAGTGGCCAAGCTGATCGACACCACCAAGTGCATCGGCTGCAAGGCCTGCCAGGTCGCCTGCTCGGAATGGAACGAGCTGCGCGACGACGTCGGTCACAACCTCGGCACTTACGACAACCCTCAAGACCTCAGCGCAGACACCTGGACCTTGATGCGCTTCACCGAGCATGAAACCGACGCCGGCAACCTCGAATGGCTGATTCGCAAGGACGGCTGCATGCACTGCGCCGAGCCCGGCTGCCTGGCGGCGTGCCCGAGCCCGGGGGCGATCATCAAGCACGCCAACGGCATCGTCGATTTCGATCAGGACCATTGCATCGGCTGCGGGTATTGCATCACCGGGTGCCCGTTCAACATTCCGCGCATCTCGCAAAAGGATCACAAAGCCTATAAATGCACACTGTGTTCGGACCGGGTGGCGGTGGGGCTGGAGCCGGCCTGTGTGAAAACCTGCCCGACCGGCGCCATCGTTTTCGGCACCAAGGAAGACATGAAAGAACATGCGGCCGAACGTATCGTCGACCTCAAGAGTCGCGGTTTCGAAAACGCCGGTTTGTATGACCCCGAGGGTGTCGGCGGCACCCACGTCATGTATGTGCTGCACCATGCCGACACGCCCAGGTTGTATGCCGGGTTGCCGGATCACCCGGCGATCAGTCCGCTGGTGGACCTGTGGAAAGGCCTGAGCAAACCCCTGGCGTTGCTGGCCATGGGCGCGGCGGTGCTGGCCGGGTTCTTCCACTACGTGCGCGTTGGGCCACAACTGGTCGAGGAAGACGAACATCCCGTCACCCTCGACCCGGCGGTGCATGAGTTCGATCCATCGGTGCACACCTTTGATCCGACGAAACCCGGCGGGGAGGACAGGCCATGAACGACAAACCGATCCTGCGCTACACCGCCAACCAGCGCACCAATCACTGGCTGGTGGCGATTCTGTTTCTGATGGCCGGGCTGTCGGGGCTGGCTTTGTTCCATCCGGGGTTGTTCTGGCTCAGCAACTTGTTTGGCGGTGGTTCGTGGACGCGCATTCTGCATCCGTACATGGGCGTG
This sequence comes from Pseudomonas sp. NPDC089918, assembly GCF_050280605.1. Classification (NCBI taxonomy): domain Bacteria; kingdom Pseudomonadati; phylum Pseudomonadota; class Gammaproteobacteria; order Pseudomonadales; family Pseudomonadaceae; genus Pseudomonas; species Pseudomonas sp. NPDC089918. The sequence goes on from NZ_JBNNVP010000007.1 coordinate 45,778, forward strand.
GCGATGTTTGTGTTGTTCCTCGGCCTGGTGTTCAGCTTCTGGCGGGCGAATTATTTCAGCGCCAACGACCGGTTGTGGCTCAGGCGCGTCGGGACTGTCATGCGCAACGAAGAGGAGGGCGTGCCGCCGATCGGCAAATACAACCCGGGGCAGAAGCTACTATTTTGGGTATTGCTGATCTGCATGCTGGTGCTGTTGTTCAGCGGGTTGGTGATCTGGCGTGCCTGGTTCAGCGCGTACTTCGGCATCACCGGTATTCGCTGGGCGATGCTGCTGCATGCGCTGGCGGGTTTCATCCTGGTGCTGAGCATCATCGTCCACGTCTATGCCGGTATCTGGATTCGCGGCTCGGTCCACGCCATGGTGCGTGGCCGGGTCAGCCGCGCCTGGGCGAGAAAGCACCATGAGCTCTGGTACCGGGAAGTGACCCAAGACGAAACGCCTGAGCGACCGATCACAAAAAAAGGATGACCCCTTGGCGACGATCCTCGAGCCTGGGCAGATAGAAGCGGCGGCGAGTTCACCGCCGTTTCTGTACCTGCCACCGAACAACCTGTTCACCTTGCGCGCGCTGCGTCTGGAACGCTTGGCCGACGGGCATCCCATGGCGGACTATCTGCGCTTGATCGCGGGGCTGTGCCACGTTCAGCAGAACCTGATGGACGATCCGCCCGTGACGACCATGCCCGATCCCGAGCGCCTGCGGGTGTGCATGGAACATGGCTTGCCACCGTTCGCTGCTGACAGTCTGGTGCGCGAAACCGTTTGGCTGCCGTATCTCGAAGCCTTGTTGCAACGCTATCAACCACCGCCACAATCGGCGGTAGAAAACGCCGTGGCGACGTTGCGCAGTGCCAACCCGGGGCTGCTCAAAGCCTGGGCGATTGCCTTGGTCAGCGGCCAGTATTCAATGCTGCCGGCAGAGTTGGTGCCGTTCCTCGGTGCAGCGCTGCAAGCGGCCTGGAGCCATTGGCTGTTGAGCACACCCAACCTTGAACTCAAGCGCGGCGACAGCCTCAGCCAATGCCCGGCCTGCGGTTCGCCGGCGATGGCCGGGGTGATTCGTCATCGCGGCAAATACAACGGTTTACGTTATCTGGTGTGCTCGTTGTGCGCCTGCGAATGGCATGCGGTGCGGGTCAAATGCGTGTACTGCGAACAAAGCAAGGGGCTTCAATACGTCAGCTTCGAGGATGACCGTCACGCAGCCAATCAGGCACCGTTGCGGGCGGAAGTCTGCCCCGGCTGCAACAGCTACCTGAAATTGATCTACCTGGAAAACGATGCCGAAGCCGAAGCGCTCTCGGCGGACCTGTCCAGCCTGATGCTGGACATGCGCCTGGAGCAGGAAGGCTACCAGCGGCTGTCGCCCAATCTGATGCTGGCACCGGGAGGCGACTGAGCCTGTCCCCTTGAGCAGTGAGCTCAGCGGCTACACTCAGACGCGACGGTCACTCGTTTCCGGGAGCTCTGATGTCCGCACCCTCCGCCAGCCAAGCCTTGCGGCTGCCCTCCATCGACAGCTTGCTGCGCCATCCCGCCTGCCAAGCGTTGGCCGAGCGCTACGGGCGTGATGCGCTGCTGGCCGGTTTGCGGCAACTGCTCGATGACTTGCGCGAACCGGTGCTCAAGGGTGAACTCAATGCCGTTGAAATCGCCCCCGACGTATTGGCGGGCAGGGCGGGCGAGCGTCTGGCGATCCAGCATCGCAGCCAAGTCCGTCGGGTGTTCAACCTCACCGGCACGGTGCTGCACACCAACCTCGGTCGAGCGTTGTTGCCGGAGTCTGCTATCGAAGCCGTTCAACTTGCCGCCCGCTACCCGCTCAATCTGGAATTCGACCTGCACAGCGGCAAGCGCGGCGACCGCGATGATTTGATCGAAGGCCTGATCCGCGAGCTGACCGGCGCCGAAGCGGTGACCGTGGTCAACAACAACGCCGCCGCCGTGTTGCTGACACTCAACAGCCTGGGCGCGCGCAAGGAAGGCATCATTTCCCGTGGTGAACTGATCGAGATCGGCGGCGCCTTTCGCATCCCCGACATCATGGCCCGCGCCGGAGTGCGGCTTCACGAAGTGGGCACCACCAACCGCACCCATGCCCGCGATTACGAGGCCGCGATCGGGCCGCGCAGTGGTTTGCTGATGCGTGTACACGCGAGCAATTATTCCATCGAAGGTTTCACCGCCCGGGTGCCGACGGCTGAATTGGCGGAGCTGGCTCACCGTCACGGGCTGCCGCTGCTGGAAGACCTCGGTAGCGGCAGCCTGCTGGACCTGACTCGCTGGGGCTTGCCCGCCGAACCGACGGTGCGTCAGGCGTTGCTCGATGGTGCGGACATCGTCACTTTCAGCGGCGACAAATTGCTCGGTGGTCCCCAGGCCGGGTTGATTGTCGGCCGCAAAGACCTGATCGCGAAGATCAAAAAGAATCCGCTCAAGCGCGCCCTGCGGGTCGACAAACTGACCCTGGCCGCCCTCGAAGCCGTATTGGCGCTGTACCGCGATCCTGATCGGCTGGCCGAACGCCTGCCGAGTCTGCGCTTGCTGACCCGCCCCCAAGCCGACATTCATGCCCAGGCCGAACGGCTGCAACCGTCACTGGCGCGGGTGTTGAGTGACGGCTGGAGCGTCAGCGCGGTGCCGGCGTTGGGCATGATCGGCAGCGGCAGCCAACCGGTGGCGCGCTTACCTAGCGCTGCGTTATGCCTGCGGCCCAACGTCTCCAAGCGTCTACGGGGGCGGCGATTGCTGGGACTGGAGGCCGCGTTTCGTCGGTTGCCGATTCCCGTGCTGGGGCGCATTGACGGTGATGCGCTTTGGCTGGACCTGCGCCAACTGGATGACGAAGCCGCATGGCTGGCTCAACTCGATCAATTGCAGGAGGAGGGCCGGGACGGGTGATTGTCGGCACGGCGGGGCACATCGATCACGGCAAGACCTCCTTGCTCCAGGCACTGACCGGCCAGGCAGGCGACCGTCGCCGGGAAGAACGCGAACGCGGCATGACCATCGACCTCGGCTATATCTATGCAGCACTGGAACCAGGCACAGCCCTGACCGGTTTTATCGACGTGCCCGGTCATGAGCGCTTCACCCACAACATGCTGGCCGGGGCGCAGGGTATTGATCTGGTGTTGCTGGTGGTGGCGGCCGATGACGGCGTCATGCCGCAGACCCGCGAACATCTGGCGATCGTCGAGTTGCTGGGCATCCCTCGGGCATTGGTCGCCATCAGCAAATGCGACCGGGTCGAGCCGACACGAGTGCAGGCAGTTCGTGAACAGATCGAAGCATTGCTCGCATCCGGCCCCTATGCCGACGCACCGCAAATCGCGCTGTCGAGTGTGACCGGCGAGGGTGTCGAGACGCTGCGTCAGGCCTTGCTGGATGCGCAACATGAGGTGCTTCAACGCAGCACCAGCGGCGGTTTTCGCCTGGCGATTGATCGGGCTTTCAGCGTGGCCGGCGCCGGTATCGTGGTGACCGGCACCGCGTTGTCCGGCCAGGTGGCCGTGGGCGATACGCTGATGCTGAGTCCGCTGGGCAAACCGGTGCGGGTGCGAGGCCTGCATGCGCAGAACCAAGCGGCCGACAGTGCAACAGCCGGGCAGCGAGTCGCGCTGAACCTGAGTGCCGAGCGTCTGGCCCTGGAGCAGATTCACCGTGGCCACTGGCTGTTGGCCGAATGGCTGCATGCGCCGACCCAGCGTCTGGATATCGAGATGACCTTGTTGGCCAGCGAAGCGCGAAGCTTCGAGCACTTTCAGCCAGTGCACGTGCATCTCGGCACTCAGGATGTGACGGGGCGAGTGGCCTTGCTGGAGGACGCCAGCCTGGCACCGGGGCAGCGAATGTTCGCGCAACTGCTGGTGAACGCGCTGGTGCTGGCGGTGAAGGGCGACCGCTTGATCCTGCGCGATCAAAGCGCGCAACGCACCCTCGGCGGTGGCCGGGTGCTCGACCCGTTCGCCCCGGCCCGACACCGCCGCAGCCCCGAACGATTGGTGCAGCTACAAACGCTGGCCACCACCAACAGCCTGGAAGACGCACTGCCGACACTGCTGGCCAACAGCGACACCGGGCTCGATCCCCGGCGTCTGGAGCGCCAGTTCAATCGGCCGCGCGACAGCTGGGAATTGCCCGATGACGTGCGCTTGATCGATACGCGGCAGGGGCCGTTGCTGTTCAGCGCTGCTCGCTGGGAAGCCCTGAAAGCGCCGCTGCTGGAACACCTCGCACGCTTTCATCAACTCGAACCGGATCAAATGGGACCGGACAGGGACCGCCTGCGGCGCTTCGCCGGCACCGCGCTGGAGCGGCCGACCTTTATCAGCCTGCTCGACGAATTGCTGGTCAGCGGCGCGATCGTCGCCAGCGGCCCGTGGCTGCATTTGCCCGATCATCAAGTGCGCTTGAGCGAGGACGACGAGACCTTGTGGCAACAGCTACAGCCGCTGTTTGAACAAGCGGGTTTCGATCCGCCATGGGTGCGTGACTTGGCCAAAGACGCTGGCCGTGAAGAGGCAACCGTGCGCCTGCTGCTGCGCAAGATGGCGCGACTGGGGTTGCTGCATCAAGTGGTTCGTGACCTGTTCTACACCGACACGCTGCTGCGCCGATTGGCGGCTATGCTGGTGCAACTGGCCGGCGATGACCCGGTGATTCACGTCGCTGCATTTCGCGACGCTGTGGGCCTGGGGCGCAAACGCAGCATTCAGATTCTTGAGTACTTCGACCGAATCGGCCTGACCCGACGCTTTGGCGACCGGCGCCACATCCGGCTCGACAATGCACTGGCCCAGCAAACAGAAGACTGAGTTCAAGGAAGGCAATCGCGCCCGGTGGCGCGGCCGGGCTTCAAACCCGGTTGGGGACGGCATCCGTTCCCGGGCAGGTTCGACTCCGGCTGCCTTCCGCCATTTTTAGCCACTTCGATGACTTATACCCTAACGGTACCGCGATTTTCGTCCCCATCCTGACTGCCAAACCTGTTCTAAAACGTTTTTACACAGCCTCGGCCAAGAGCAGACAGTCAAAACCTGCCGCATCTGCCGATTATCCGTTAGGCGATAAAACACTTGAACATGGATGCAATCAGACCGGCGATCACTCGTTCAAGTTTTTGACCAGATAGCTATCTACGATTTGCGAAACGCCCGTCAATGCAGTACGCAGCAACTCCGGTTCAGTGCGATAGCGCAACGGCGTATAGCCATAGGTATTGGCGCCGTTGAATGCGGTGATCGGTTCATTGCGCTGCCAGATTAGTTCCTCGCCGCGTTTCATGACAGCGCTCACGGCAATCGTCGGGTAGACCACGCTGCTGAAGCCTTGAGTCAGTGCGAAACCCCAGTTCAGGACGGTCAACTCGATCTGCGCATCGGCCGGTTCGTGTTCACCCACGATCTTGAAACGGCCGGTGGCGGTCAATTGCTCCTCGAAACTCTTTTTGACCAACTCGCCCAGATTGATATCCGCTGTTTCCATGTTGTACAGAATCGCATCAACCGTCGACATCGAAGCCAGGTCACCTGCCTTCAGACCTGCGGCAAATCCAGCCCCTCCCAAAGCAGCCTTGGTCAGGTTCGATGCACCAGCTGCCATCCCTACGCCAGCGCCGACACCTGCGCCCAATGCAGCACCCCATGCCTGTTCACGTCCCATGTAACTCATCTCCTTGGGCTTCCATGCAACCGGGAGAATCTTCACCGTGTGGATCTGGGTACGGTATTCGGGCTTGAATTTCTGGTTGGCACATCCTGCAAGGAAAAGAACGGCAAAAACCAGGACAGCAATCTTCTTCATGAACAACTCACGACACCAAAGGAATGTGCGAAGTTTGTCGTCACCTGCAGGAAATTCTGAAGGGTAAATGAGGAGTGCTGATCGCGAATGCTATTGCGGCAGCAGGCAGCTTTCGGCCGATTCTGTTGAAAAAGTCGGACTGCCCAAACTGCCTGATCATTGACTGGTGAAAACGCCTTTTTCGCACGCGGCTACGTGAAACCCGAGTCCGGAAGCCTTTGCCAAAAGTAAAGATTTCAATCTCGGACGCGTACTTTTCGGATGCGCAAACCATGGCCGACTTTTTCAACACAATCGGCCACAAGCAGACGTTCGATCCAAAGCTGCTTTCGAGCAGAAGAAAACGTCGCTAAGCAGCGGCCAGCGAGCCGCTGCTATGCTGAGTCGAATCCCGTCAGCACGGCTCAACGGGCATGGTTGTATGCTTTTTTGAAGGACGTGCTCACGTGTCTGCTGACGCAGCAGGCAAACGACATTGCCGAACTGCTGCCGCATAACATAAATGGACGCCTGATTAACATACGCAGGGACGGTAGGTAGACGTTTACAGACAGTACAACCCAAGGACTATCTCAGGACTACCTGGCATGGGCGATTCTTTCTGGAGCAGGTTCGGCCTCGAACTGATATTGATGACGTTCAGCGTACTTTTTTGCTATGCGATGTACCACACGCATGTGACCTATCAGCGCCGCAACAAAAAACAAATCGACGAAGCATTTCGCAAAGCCATGGCGCAGCACGGTATTGAAAATGTGGAAATCCGACAGGATCACACAATGTTAGGGGCCCGTGGCAAAGTCGGGAAAAGGCTGTTCGATGTCCACAGGATTCTTCACTGCCCGCCGGATCGCTGGTTTGTCTACATCCATGTCGAGGACACAAAACCTGTGCTTATGCCGATTTCAGAGCAGCGAGCAATGGCTTCCCTCAACAGCCAGGGGGGAATTGAATAGGCTGATGACGACGTTGGCTCCCTGTTCAGGAAGTACCGAAAGTACACCTAGGCGAGCGGCTGCGTTGGACTGCAGCCCTTTGTGACGGGCAGAAATCGGCCAGACGCGGACATGTAGGTTGCGCAATATTCGACCCTTAGCTGCCGCTCATGAAGTCGTGTCCCAATAGAAATGGATGTACTCGTCTTCATACTCCGCGAACAGCGAAACGATGAACTCCGTCTTCATCGAGTACATCAATAACGCTCCGACGAAACCGGTCGACTCATGCAGCGGTTGTTTGAGCGGAGCGATCAATTCAAACGCCTGATCCGCAACCATCTGATTGAAAACAGCTTCCGAGATTTCCTCAAACTGAGCGTCAGAAACGTAGCCTGGGAAATAACTTTCGCCACCAGGCCGCCAATCCATCCATTCCGCGTGAAGCCAGAAGTTTAATCCGTTTTCGCCTTGCCGTTTGGGGGCGCGGGTTATCCTGATGATCTGCTGAGAGGCAGAGCATCGAAAGGCGATTCCTGGATAAGTGACGTAATAGAGACCGGGACAATCATTGTGCGCTCTCCAAAAAGTCAGTTGCTCACTGGAGAGTTGATCAAAGTCGCTTCTGTCGAACATGGAAGAACCTAAGGTTTACGTCGCGCTAATGGGCAAGAGCGCCAGATAGTAGCAAAATGCCTTTAATGATGTTTTCGGGAACCATCCGCTTTTGGTCGCTTTCTGCCTTTCGCGAAGGACTGAAAACGACCCAAAGCGAGGAATGCTAGTGCTTCGGAGGGCGGGCATACCAACCGTAGATTGCGATGCCGGCATAACAGGTTGCTGGCACGCTCAATGCCATCGCGAGCGTCGAGAGGTCGGCCGCATACCCTGTCAATGGCGGAATAAATGCCCCGCCAACAATGGCGCAACAGAACAGGCCCGAACCTTCTGCCGCGCGATGACCGAGCCCTGCGGTCGCAAGGGTAAAGATCGTCGGAAACATGATGGAGTTGAACAGCCCGACGGCCAGCAGCGACCATCCGGCAACAACGCCTTGTGTGGTGGCAGAGATCGTCAACAGCACAATGACTGCCGTGGCGGCAAAGGCCAGCAGTTTCCCGGGCGCGAAAGTGCGCATCAGCGCTGAGCCGATAAAGCGGCCAACCAGGGCACCACCCCAATAGAAGGCAACATGCTTGCCTGCGGCTTCGGCGGGAAGGGCCAGGGTTGTCGGCAGCATGAGGTAGTCGGTGATAAGGCTGCCAATCGTGACTTCGGCGCCGACATAGAGAAATATGCAAACGGTGCCGAGTGCAAAGCGCGGCTGCTTTAGAAGGTCGAGCGCAGCGAGTGGATTGAGACGTTCAGGTCTTGTTGACGGTTGCAGCTCATTTTTTTTCAGCCAGACGATCAAGGCGACGATGCAGATGAAGAGCGTAATGCTTGCATAGGTGTTGCTGATCACGCTGGCTTCCTGCGACAGGAAGGACGTCAGTTCTGCTGGCGACAATGCGGAGGTATCTACCGCATTGAGGGAGCCCAGGATCAGTATGGCACCCAGGTAGGGTGCGACCGTGGTTCCCAGCGAATTGAACGCATGGCCGAGGGTGAGGCGGGCAGGGGCCGTTGCGGCGGTTCCGAGCAGTGAAAGCAGCGGGTTCGCAACGACCTGAACGGTTGTCACGCCAATCGCAAGCACAAAGAGGGCGCCGAGGAAGGCTGGAAACAATGCGGACTGGGTGGCAGGAATGAAGAGCAGGCATCCACCAGCCATCAGCAGCAACCCGAGGACGGCCGTTTTCATGTAGCCGATTCGCGAAATGAGCAGGCCTGCGGGTATGGCGAAAATGAAATAGGCAAAAAAGAATGACGACTGCACAAGCATGGCCTCGGTATAGCTGAGGCTGAAGAGGTGCTTGAGTTTTGGCACCAGGACATCGTTAAGGCTGGTGATGCTGCCGAGGATGAAAAACAGCGCGAACACGTAGGTGCTCATCCGTTGGGTGTGGGGTGTTGCCAAACTGTTGGTGACAGTCGCGCTAGCACTAGCGTTCGTCATCACGGGCTTCCTCTTTCTTGTGATTGTTACTTTCAAGGAAAGCTCTATCGAGCCTCAGCGCCTTGATAGTGAGACAGCGCTGTCTTTGTGCGGTGAAGTAATCGCCAAAGGAGGGGTGCGCTGCCATCTGGTTTTTTGTCTGTAGCCGTTACCGTTCACCCAAAGTCCGAGGTCAGTCGTTAGAGGGGGGGCTACCTTAGTGCCTGACTTTTCGTTTGGCAAGCCGCTGGATCTCTTGGGGGTTATGCTGAGATAAGGGGTAAATTCGCTCATTTGGGCTGCAACTATTTGTCGGGATTGAAAATTCAGGAGACAACGCAATAGGCGTCCGCGGATTGGCAAGGTGGCCAGCCATTTAATAGAAATTGAGGCGGTTCCTTACAGTCCTCTTCAATCAGGTGAATGCGCAAGCTCTCAAACCGGGTAGAGCTGCCTGATCCGCCGCACCATGCGTTGCTAGATGCGCGAATGCTTGCAGATCTTTTCAAGATCTTGGCCTACCGGCTTGTTTTGTCACCATGAAGGCGCATCACAACGCTGATCGACCAGCTTTGGACGGTACTGCAGGTTATTCGAGCTTCACCATCGTCATAGGCGGTGGTGGGAAGGGGCAAAACTGGATTATCCAAAATTATGGCTCAGCCATAATTATTGCTGCGCCATAATTTCTCACTACAAAAAGCTTTGTTTAGGCATCGGAGCAACAGGCCGTAAAGGGTGAACGGCAGTGACGTTTTCATTTCATTAGAATCGCTGACCTGAATCCGATTGCAGGTTTGGTGTATTGTTAGCTGACTAACTACATAGAGACTCAACATGTCCAAACTTGCAGAATTCCGTCAGCTCGAAAAACACCTGGCAGAGCAGCTCGAAGCTCTCGAAACGCTGAAGGGCGATGCTGGCCTGAAGAAAGAAATTGAATTTGAAACAAAGCTGCGCGCTTTGCTCGCCGAGTACGGCTATAGCCTGCCGAACGTGATGAACTTGCTTGACCCAAAGGCTGGTCGTCGCGCATCAACTACCGAGGCAAAATCCGGTACGAGGAAGCCACGCCAGGTGAAGGTCTACAAAAATCCTCATACCGGCGAAGTGGTAGAAACCAAAGGCGGCAACCACCGAACGCTGAAGGAATGGAAAGCGAAATACGGCTCCGACACCGTGGAGTCTTGGCAGGCCAAGTGAGTTTTGTTTGAGTACAAGAGGGCCCTTCGGGGCACTTTTTTGGAATTCAAACACTGTTTTCAACCAGTGATCACTACGGTAGTAATCATCACTTTTATGAGCGGAAGTAAGAACTTATTATGGCCCTGCTTTTCGCTCGCCGCCCGCTCACTGAAAAATTGCTGAATATCATCAGGACACCAATGTTTGTTGTTTGGAGGCACTCGTTTTAGTAGGTATAAATTATCGGTTGTTGGTATCTAAGTTTATCTGAGGTGTGTGAACCTATCAAAATCGCTCGTGATGATTGTTAAAGTTAAATTCGCAGCGAGTTGGAGAATTACATAATTAGTTGTATGCAGATGCTTTAAGTGATCTGTTGCGCATGTCCCGCTGGTGCTTTGCCTGATGAAGCAAAAGTACTAGGCTCTATGGGGTCTACAGCATCGTTACCTTGTGTGAGCTTTCATGACACCTTCGCGAGTTTTTATCGATTGCGTAGCACCCTCTGCAGCTCTAGCCTTGAAGGATCCGATAAGCCTTTGGCGATCATAACAAGAGAGGGTTTCGATGAAGTATGCAGATAAAAAAATAGCCGTAGTCACGGGCGGTGCGATGGGCATTGGGGCTGAAGCTGCCATTTCATTGGCAAAAGACGGTCACCACGTCGTAATTTGCGACATCAACGCGCAAGAAGCGGAGCGGTTCTCGCGTCACCTCCGGGAAGAGGGCTTTACAGCTGATGCCTGCCAGATGGACGTTGGAGCTCTGGACTCTGTCTCTGATGCGTTTTCCTGGATTGAGAGAGAGTTTGGCCGCTGTGATGTTTTGGTAAACTCGGCAGGTATCGCCAAGACTATGCCGTTTCTGGACTTCGACCTGGACGTCTTCAACAAAACGATGCTCATCAACGTCACTGGTACATTCATGTGCTGCCAGCTAGCCGCACGTATCATGCGTAAAAATGGTTTTGGCAGGATCATCAATATTGCTTCCGTTGCAGGAATGCGGGCGGTGGGTAAAGGGCGAACTGCCTATGGCACCTCCAAAGGTGCGGTGATCGCACTTACCCGGCAGATGGCGGTAGAGCTGAGTGAGTATGGCATCACGGCTAATGCTATTGCCCCTGGGCCGGTTGATACCCCCATGACCAAGGAGCTACACAGCGATGCTTTTCGGCAGGCATACAGCAATGCCATCCCGGCCAAGCGATACGGAACTACTCAAGAGATCGCAGGTGCGGTGAGTTATCTTGCGTCTGATGTAGCAGCTTATGTGAATGGCATCGTGTTGCCAGTTGACGGTGGATTCCTCGCATGGGGTGCGGGTGATCTTTAATCGCCGTCATCGCGAGCGCCCATTAGGGCGCTCGTTCAACTGTCAGACATTTCCTTCCTGATCCACTTTTCGAGATCTGCAGTGTCAGACCGCAACCTCGCGTTGGGAGAGACCCACAAAACCAGCTTGGCCTCGCCTTGAACGAAGCCAAAAGGTGCTACCAGTGCGCCACTCTCAAGCTCCGCCTCAACCAGCATGCGGGGTACGCAGGCAAATCCCAGTCCCACCTTGGCCGCCTGTATCAACAGATAAAAGTGTTCAAAGAACTCCATCTCCAGTAAGTCACTGGCATCTAGCTGTAGCGATGAGTACCAGTCTTTCCAGGCCTGAGGCCGGGTTTTGGTGGTCAATAGTCGCTCTTTACTGAGGTCGCTCACATCTCGAACACCTGACGTAGCGAGGTAATCAGGCGAACAAATAGCTCCCACCCATTCATTGGTAAGCGCTATAGGCTCGATACCTGGAGGGGGTTCAATGCTATCCAATCTTATCGCGACACTAACTCCCTCCTGAGCGAAGTCAATTGGGCCGTGCCCCGTTCTTAGACCCAATTCCATGGTGGGAAAACTACTGTGAAGTTTTGCCAGCCGAGGCAGCAGCCAGTGCATCATGATCGACGCAGAACAAGAAAGCTCCAGGGGGCGTGGGCGAACCTCGTCAATGCTTTCCTGGATTAGAGAGAACGCCCTGCTTAGCCCAGCTGCAAGTCTGGCCCCCTCAGGTGTAAGTCTGGTGCCATGGGCATTCCGAGTGAGAAGAACGACGCCTAACGAGTCCTCCAAGCTTCGGATGTGTCGACTGATAGCACCATGAGTCACGCATAGCGCGTCTGCCGCATCACTGAAAGTTCCTTTGCGCGCGATCATCTCAAACGCCCTCAGGGCATTGAGCGAAGGCCTAGCGGGCGATGACATCTCCAGTACCTCTCCGAAGGCGAGGCGCTCTCGTTGGCCTCAGCGGTTATTGTGAGTTTTACTCACGCTCGCTGGAAATCATATCGATTGGATCGGCGTGGGGTCAATGTATATTGGTTTGAAACTGCTTAGGACATAGCCGAGCAGATTCACAATAACAACTAAAGTCGAGGCAACCATCATGGTCGATCATAAGGCCGGGCGAGAGGAATTTTTTGCCCGTTTTTTTGTGGAGAGCAGCTACCCAATTGAGCGGGTGAGTGAGGTGATCGCAGGTGAGCAGTCGAGCGGCACCTTCATTTCTCTTCCAGGTGAATCGGCAGAGCTCAAAGAGCGCTCCCGCGCGCGTGTTGTATCCATCGAGCCCCTTCCAGAAACTACAGGTGCATCGCTTTATAGCGAATTTTTGTCCAGGCATAACCCTTCTGATAAGTGTTACCGTGGAGAAGTTACCATCGCTTTTCCAACGGCCAACATCGGGAATAACATACCCGCCTTGTTGACTACCATTGCCGGTAATCTATTTGAAATCGGCGAAGTAAGCGGTCTCAGAGTTCTCGACTTGGAACTCCCTGAGCGATTTGCAGCTGGGTTCCAAGGGCCACGATTTGGTATAGAGGGCACGAGGGCGTTATGTGGTGTGCATGACCGTCCCATTATCGGCACCATTATCAAACCTAGCATTGGGTTAACCCCAGAGCAAACTGCATCTGTGGCCGATGAACTCTGCGCAGGTGGCATCGATTTCCTCAAAGACGATGAGTTGCTCATCGATCCTACTTATGCCTCGTTTGACGCACGCTTGAAGGCTGTGATGCCGATCCTTCATAAGCATGCCGACCGGCTGGGTCGCATGCCAATGTACGCGATCAACATCTCAGGCAGCATCGACGAAATGTTACGCCGGCAAGATGCTGTGTTGGAGGCGGGCGGCACATGCGTGATGCTTTGCCTGAACTGGGTCGGTCATTCTGCGGTCGAGCACATCCGCAAGCATGCACAGCTCCCGATCCATGGTCATCGTGCCGGCTGGGGTGCATTAACCCGCTACCCTCAACTTGGCTTATCGTTTGAGGTCTATCAGAAGATTTGGCGACTGGCCGGAATTGATCATCTCCATGTCAATGGGATTCAAAGCAAATTCTGGGAGCCGGACGATTCTGTCATTTCATCTGCTAAAAGCTGCCTGGTGCCGTTCGCTGGCATGCAACCCTTGATGCCGGTGTTTTCCTCCGGTCAATGGGCAGCACAGGCGCCAGTGCTGTTCAACAAGCTGAAGTCAGTCGATCTCATGCACCTCGCTGGTGGCGGCATCATCGGCCATCCGTTGGGTATTGAGGCAGGTGTGCAAAGCATGCGTGAAGGCTGGGAGGCCGCCGTCCAAAACGTACCGTTGGAGCACTATGCAGAGGGTAAGCCTGCTTTATCCGCCGCCTTGCAAAAATTCGGAGGCGCGTAACTCATGGGCTCCTACCAAGCTTCCAATCTTTCCCTGGTATTTTATGGAGATGATTTCACTGGTTCGACCGATGCGTTGGAGGTTCTCACGGCAGCTGGGCTCAAGTGCGCATTGTTCTTGACTCCACCTACCCCGGAACTGCTGGCCGAAATGGGTGGATTCGATGCTATCGGAATCGCCGGAGACAGCCGTGCGTTGTCCAACTCGGAGATGGATGATGTGCTGCCTGAGATTTTCCAGGCGATCAAGCGTCTGTCTCCATCGCTCGTTCACTACAAGGTCTGCTCCACATTCGACAGCGCGTCGACTGTAGGCAGCATCGGTCATGTTATTGAGCTGGCTGCACGTACCTTCGGGACAAAAGGCATCCCGATCATCGCGGGGAATCCGGCACTGGGTCGTTACTGTGTCTTCGGTAACCTGTACGCGCTGTCTAAAACTGATCATACGGTTCATAGGATCGACCGCCATCCGATTATGCGTGCTCACCCGATCACGCCGATGCATGAGGCCGACCTGAGTATCCATATAGGTCAACAAAAAAACTTGTCGATCAGCAAGATCGATATTCGTCAGATGGAGCAAAACTCCGACCTTCCCAACTTGGTGCGAGAGCTGGCTGGCCAGCACGATGCCGTATTGTTTGATGGCACAACTGAAGCGCACATGACGACTGCTGGCCGAGTGCTAACTGAGCTGTCATCGAGCGATGCGCCTTTGTTTGTGGTCGGCTCTTCGGGTGTCGAATACGGGCTGACACAGCACTGGCGTTCAGCCGGCCTGATGGAGACGCGCGAAGCGAAGGTGGAGCCATTGAAGTCGGTGGAGCAGGTGCTGGTTATTTCTGGTAGCGCCTCACCCTTGAGCCAAGCGCAGATCGACGCCGCGATTGATTATGGATTCGTCGAACTTGAAGTTGATGCTGCTGCGTTGATTGTTGACGCTCGCCGAAGTGCAGCGGTACGTGACGTAGTCACTGCTGCAGTATCGCACCTTGAAAAAGGGCGATCAGTGTTGATCCATACGGCCAAGGGCCCGAATGATCCGCGAATTGAGCAGATGATTAAGGCAATGCTTCTCGAAGGCTTGCTTCGTGATGACGCGAGAGTTCAAGGCGGCAAAAAACTCGCTGTAGAGCTCGGGCGCGTTGTGCTTGAGATTCTTAAAGCATTTCCGTTGAAGAGACTGGTTGTATCAGGAGGAGATACCTCTAGCCAGGTTACTAAGATCCTTGCCCCTGATGCTCTGGTCATCAAGTCTGACATTTCGCCTGGAGCTCCGTTGTGTCAGATGCGTTCTCAAAAGCCGTATCTCGCAGAGTTGGAGGTTGCCCTGAAGGGCGGTCAGATGGGAGATCGAGATTACTTCATTAAAACTTTGAGAGGCTCTTAGTAATTTATCTGAATGCTCACACCAACAAGAAAATACTTGCATATTTACAATAACAAAAGGTGAAATCATGCAAACCACTATATCGAGTCCTGTCGAACAAGATCTTGAATATTTGGACGATGGCGAGAAAAAGTCCATGAAGAGCGTAGTTGCCGGAAGTCTCTTCGGGACAGCGCTGGAAACTTACGATCTGTATCTCTATGGGACTGCCGCCGCACTGATCTTCGGCCCGCTGTTTTTCCCCGGTAGCGATGAGGCTGTTTCTCGTCTTGCATCGCTTGCGTCTTTTGCCATTTCATTTGTGGCTCGTCCACTAGGGTCGCTAGTACTAGGACATTTCGGAGATCGTATTGGCCGCAAGAAACTACTCTATCTCACCCTTATTATCATGGGGTTGAGCACTGTTGGTATCGGCCTTCTGCCAACTTATGCGAGTATCGGTATCTGGGCGCCAATCATGCTATGCGTACTGCGCTTCATCCAAGGCTTTGCCTTTGCTGGTGAGTATAGCGGGGCAGTATTAATGCTTTTGGAGCACGCACCTAAGCGGAGACGAGGGTTTTATGCTGCTATCAACAACATCGGCCCAGTGTTTGGTTTCATCGCCTCCGCAGGCATGCTGCTGATTGTTAGCGCGTTGTTGTCCAAAGAAGACTTCTACTCTTGGGGATGGCGCATTCCATTCGTCGCAAGTATCGTCTTATTGGCTGTCGGGGTCTTCGTGCGTTCGAAAGTGCCCGAATCGCCCGTGTTCGAGAAAACCGCTAAGAAGCGAGCAGTAACCTCGGAACCATCGCAGTCGCCTGCCATGCGGTTGTTCACCCGATATCCAAAGCAATTGCTGTTGGTTGCAGGTGCGAACATCTGCCATTTCTCCACCTTCTACCTCTTCACAGTTTTCGCACTCAGCTACGGTCAACGGGAGCTTGGATTGTCCAATGCTTTCGTGTTGTCGGTCGCGATGGTTGCTATTTGTACCCACCTGGTGGTGGTGCCATTTGCCGGTGCCATGGCTGATCGAATCGGTCGACGCACGATGATGCTCATCGGTTTTGCCGTGACCGCCCTCGCTGCGTTTCCATTCTGGCACCTATTCTCCACCGGCGAGTTTTGGCCGATGGTCGCAGGCTCCTGCCTATTCATGACTGGCTATGGCTTGGTCTACGGCGCTGTGCCGTCCTTCACTGGCGAGGCGTTTGGGCCAAGCGCCCGGTTCACCGGCTTTGCAATGTCCACCAACCTCGGTGGAATCATTGGCGGCGGCACTGCGCCAATCCTAGGAGCATTCCTGCTTAGCCACTATGGTACGCCCTACGCTATTTCCGTACTCACCATAGCGCTTGCAGCGTTCTCAGCACTTTGCGTTTTCCTGTCCGCTGAAACCAGGGACGTGGATATCGTGGACGAATGACAAGCATGTGTACGGCATGCCCGGCTGCGGCGTGTCGTACGTCCTCTGAAGTGTATTGAGCGGCTGTGCTGTTCCATCTCCAGCAAATAGCTCTCGAACTTTATTTATAAAGGGACGCTGAGAATTTGCCTCAGCCCCACTGGAAGGAACTTCGTATGACCATCCGCAGAACCAAGATCGTTGCAACCCTCGGGCCGGCTAGTAGTTCCCCACAAGTGATTGAACAGTTGATACTCGCAGGTCTGGATGTTGCGCGATTGAACTTCTCTCACGGTACTCCCGCCGAGCATATCGCGCGGGCCCGTATGATTCGTGAAATCGCTGCACAGCATGGTAGGCACGTTGCTTTGCTAGGCGATTTGCAAGGGCCAAAAATCCGCATCGCCAAGTTCACCAACAAGTGTGTTGAGTTAAAGGTCGGAGATAAGTTTTCATTTTCTATCACTCACCCACTGACCGAGGGTAATGAAACGGTTGTGGGCATCGACTATCCAGACCTGGTGCAGGATTGCGGGGTAGGTGACGAACTGCTGCTCGACGACGGCCGAGTGGTAATGCGGGTTGAATCCACAACTGCTGATGCCCTGCACTGCGCGGTGACAGTGGGTGGGCCTCTATCGGATAACAAAGGTATCAATCGCAAAGGTGGGGGGCTGACGGCTCCGGCTTTGACTGAGAAAGACAAGGCGGATATCAAGCTGGCTGCAGAGATGGATCTGGATTATCTAGCAGTGTCCTTTCCAAGAGACGCGAGTGATATGGATTACGCCCGCAAGCTGCGTGACGAATCGGGCGGTAGTGCCTGGTTGGTTGCAAAAATTGAGCGCGCCGAGGCTGTTGCTGACGACGAGACGCTTGATGGTCTGATTGCAGCGAGCGACGCAGTGATGGTCGCCAGGGGGGATCTAGGCGTCGAAATCGGTGATGCCGAGCTGATCGGCATCCAGAAAAAGATCATTCTTCACGCTCGTCGCAATAACAAAGCGGTAATCGTTGCGACGCAGATGATGGAGTCGATGATATCCAGCCCGATGCCAACGCGTGCCGAAGTATCTGACGTAGCGAACGCGGTGCTGGACAACACCGACGCGGTGATGCTGTCCGCTGAGAGCGCGGCCGGCGCTTATCCGATCGAAGCCGTACGTGCCATGGCGCGAATTTGCTGTGGCGCCGAAAAGCATCCAACCAATCTGAAGTCCGGCCACCGCCTGCATACCAGTTTTGATCGCTGCGATGAGAGCATCGCCCTTGCCGCGCTGTACACCGCTAATCACTTTCCAGGCGTTAAGGCGATCATCTCTCTGACAGAAAGTGGCTACACGCCATTGATCATGTCCCGCCTACGCTCGCATGTGCCGATCTATGCCATGTCGCCGCATCGGGCTACACAGGCCCGCACATCTATGTTTCGTGGCGTTTACCCGATAGCGTTCGATCCACTTTCGCTCCCCCTGGAAAGCGTGAGCGAGGCAGCAATCAATCAGCTGCTCCGGCGTGGTCTTGTTGCTCCCGGCGACTGGGTGATTCTCACGAAGGGCGACAGTTACAGCGTCGCGGGCGGCACCAATGGTCTGAAGATTCTTCAGATTCCTACTTCCGTGAGCTATTCGAGCGCCCCCTAACATCTCTCCTCAAAACAGTATCGCCATAAACGATCCAGGTGCTTTGGATGCCTCTTTGGTTAGTGCTTCGGTAGATCTCCATGGACTCCGTGAAGTTCGAAAGAGAGGACAATCAGTTAAAAGTGCTTGGATAGTCTGTTTGTATCGTGATTTGGCAGCCCGATCCTACTGACGTAAGGGCGCATCGCCGATGGACTCTGCCACAACGCCTACGGTCAATATGGATAAGAGGTATTTGATTCCTTGGCAGTCAGGCCACGCGCCACAACCTTCGTGCTCGCTCTGGAGACGATCATGAACACAACACATTTTTTCCCGTTAAAACATGATCGTCATCATCCCCCTCTAGCGAGCGAAAGCCCGCAGGACGCCGCTCGGGCGGATTGGCTCTACAACGCAGCGGAAGAACTTCTGCGCGGCAACAGCGTGATCATTCCAACGTCGCATGCGTCCTCAACAAGGCGTGACTGCTGAGGAATTTGCCTTGGCAGATTCGCTGGCTGACATTCGCCAGCGACGACTTCGCTTTGCCTGAAAATGGAGTGCCCCCATGTTAATCGCCAATCCCAACGCAAGACGTGAACCCTATCCTGATGATCTGCTGGGCATCATGAGCATGCACAAAGCCGCTGAAAGTCGCGCCTGGCTTGCCCATTGGCGGCACCTGAATCACCAGGGCACGCCTTTGTATTCGCTACCCAGCCTGGACGCGCAACTGGGCGTCGGGCACGTTTGGGTGAAGGATGAGTCCGCGCGTTCTGTGCTCGGCAGTTTCAAGGCTCTTGGCGCACCGATTGCGCTGGTCCGTTTGATCCTTCGGACATTTCCAGCGCGAGGCTATGACGCGGCAGGTCTGCTTGCAGGCAAGTACGCGACGTCACTGGCCGACTTCACCGTCATCAGTGCTACCGACGGCAACCATGGCCGTGCGCTGGCCGCAGCCGCGCAAAGCATCGGCTGCCGATGCATGATCGTGCTGCATGCCAAGGTCAGTACCGAGCGCGAAGAGGGCATTGCGGCTTTTGGCGCAGAGATCTTCCGTATCAGCGGCAACTACGATGAGTCGGTCGAGCACGCAGCAGCCCTGGCTGCGAGCAATCAATGGCGGGTTGTTTCTGACACTTCCTATGATGGCTACGAAGAGATCCCGCGGGACGTCATGCAGGGTTACGGCACCATGGCCGCAGAAATCATTGAGGCGTCGACTGGATGGCATGGCAGCGGGTGTGCATTCACCCATATTTTTCTGCAAGGCGGGGTCGGCGGACTGGCGGCGGGGATCGCCAGTTATTTCTGGGAGCAGTATGGCGAGCAACGACCTGTGTTGATTGTCGTGGAGCCCGAGCAAGCCGATTGCCTGTACCAAAGCGCCCTCAGCGGTAAAGCCGCAAAGGCAACGGGCTCGGTAGACTCGCTGATGGCCGGGTTGGCCTGTGGTGAAACCTCGCCACTGGCGTGGAAGTTTCTTCGTTCCAGCGTCGATTTTTTCATGACTGTCCAGGATCAGGATGCCGTGGACGCCATGCGTAAGCTCGCTACCGGTAGCCCACAAGATATCCCGGTGGTCGCTGGAGAATCCGCCGTTGCCGGGCTAGCCGGGCTTACGCAGATCATGTCGACGCCAGGCCTCGCCTCAAAAACCGGTATCAATCGGCAATCGAAAGTCCTGTTGATCAGCACCGAAGGGGCGACCGCACCCAATGTGTACGCTGAGCTGGTCGGTGAGACAGCGACATCGGTTTTAGCCCGTCAAAAAGAATGGTTGGCGGCCGTTTGACCGGATAACCGGGCGGCCCGCTCGCAGTCTGTCTCGACCTCTTTCGGCCACGGATCAGGCCCTCTTTGCGCTCTCTTTTTTTTGCCTCACTACTTGGCACTTACGTTCTTTCTGAAATCTCTTGGTGCATTTTTTTGAGCATTAATAGTGCGTTCGATATTTATCGAGACACCGGGTGAGATGCTTTGTATTACAAGGGCAATAAAAATAATGAGTAGAAATTTCCCGCTTATAGGGCAAAAAACGCCCCGGAGTTGCTAATCGCACCATTTTTGCCCGCTCCAGAGTTGTGCAAGTTACAAGTGGGAAAAACGTTTCAGCGATCGCATCTGTTTCTGTCTCAAAAATGCAATGAAATGTCTCTTTGGTGTCTTTGCGGAGGGGTTTTTCGTTTTTTATCAGCAGTAACAATACTTGGGCACAGCCCTTGCAAAAGTACTTTCCAACCACCGCAAGTGTGGTTTTCAACGAAAAAAGATAATGGGGAACGTTATAAATGGGGCGCCAGAAATCAAACCGCAGAGGCCGAATCTCTGGCGTCGGGACGCGTCAAGAGATTGCCGGAGTCATGAGGAAGTTATTTCCGAATGTGACAGGAAGTTAACGACGCACACTGAGGTGCTCAACAGAAACAGTACTCACTAAAACAACGTAAGGCCTTATTTTATTGAAATAGCAAAGTGATAAGAAAATGCCGTCTGTATCGCGGCAAGGAGTAGGGTATGTCCCGAGCTTTTTTTAACGAAATGTATGATGCGAGTGGTGGCTGCCGCCCACATTACCAGGAGTTCGCGCGTTGGTTGGCGGACACACCTCTGGAGTTGCTGGATCAACGTCGTCGCGAAGCCGACCTGTTGTTCCACCGAGCCGGCATCACCTTCACCTTATACGGGGACGAGCAGGGCACAGAGCGGTTGATTCCGTTCGACATCATTCCACGCAGCATCACCGCCCGCGAATGGCAAACGGTGGAGCGTGGCTGCATTCAACGGGTCCAGGCATTGAACATGTTCCTGGCCGACATCTACCACGGGCAACGCATTCTCAAGGAGGGCATTATTCCGGCCGAACAGGTGTTGGCCAACGAGGGTTATCAGGTCGCCATGCAGGGCCTGAATCTGCACCGCGGCATCTATGCCCACATCTCCGGGGTCGATCTGGTCCGCGACGGGGATGGCAGTTACTACGTACTGGAAGACAACTTGCGCACCCCCAGCGGTGTGAGCTACATGCTCGAAGACCGCAAGATGATGATGCGCTTGTTCCCCGAACTCTTCGCCGCCCAGCGTGTGGCACCCATCGATCACTACCCCAATCTGCTGCTGGACACCCTCAAGAGCTCCAGCCCCCTGGACAACCCGACGGCCGTGGTATTGACCCCGGGTCGCTTCAACAGCGCTTACTTCGAACACGCATTCCTGGCCCGTGAAATGGGCGTGGAACTGGTCGAAGGCGCCGACCTGTTTGTCCGCGACGATCATGTCTACATGCGCACCACCGCCGGCCCGAAACAGGTGGATGTGATCTATCGCCGCCTCGACGATGCGTTCCTTGATCCGCTGTCGTTCAACCCCGACTCCATGCTGGGTGTCCCGGGGCTGGTGGCGGCCTATCGCTCGGGGAACGTGGTCCTGGCCAACGCCATCGGCACCGGTGTGGCCGACGACAAGTCGATCTACCCCTATGTCGACGACATGATCCGCTTCTACCTCAGCGAGGAACCGATCCTCAAGAACGTGCCGACCTGGCAATGTCGCAAACCCGAAGAGCTGTCCCACGTGCTGGCCCATCTTCCCGAGTTGGTGGTCAAGGAAACCCAGGGTTCCGGCGGCTACGGCATGCTGGTTGGGCCCGCGGCCACGGCGGCGGAAATCGAGGACTTCCGCGCGCGCCTCAAGGCACGCCCCGAAGCCTATATCGCCCAACCCACCCTGTGCCTGTCGACGTGCCCGACCTTTGTCGAAAACGGCATCGCTCCACGCCACATTGATCTGCGCCCGTTTGTATTGTCGGGCAGCGAAACCCGTCTGGTGCCCGGTGGCCTGACCCGCGTCGCATTGCGCGAAGGTTCGCTGGTGGTGAACTCGTCTCAGGGCGGTGGCACCAAAGACACTTGGGTAGTGGAGGACTAAGACATGCTTTCAAGAACCGCTTCGGACCTCTACTGGATGTCCCGTTACCTGGAGCGCGCCGAAAACCTGGCGCGCATGCTCGAAGTCAGTTACTCGCTGTCGCTGATGCCCCACGCCGGGCGCACCGATGGCCGCGCCGAGCTGGCGATGTCGCTATTGGCCGCCGGCACGCTGGACGACTACAACGAACGCTACGGCGAACTCAACACCGAGCGCATGCTGCACTTTTTCGCGCTGGATGAAACCAACCCCGGCAGTATCTATTGCTGCCTGCAGGCCGCTCGGGCCAATGCTCACGCGGTGCGTGGACGCATCACCGCCGACATGTGGGAGAACATCAACGCCACCTGGCTGGAGATGCGCAATATCGCCAGCAATGGCCTGGGTCGCTACGGCATCAGCCATTTCTGCGAGTGGGTCAAGGAGCGCTCGCATCTGTTCCGTGGGGCGACCTCGGGCACCATCATGCGCAACGATGCCTACTGCTTTATCCGCCTGGGCACTTTCCTTGAACGGGCCGATAACACTCTGCGTCTGCTGGATGCGCGCTACGAAATGTTTGGCGAAGAGTCGGAGGAGGTGAGTGACAACTCTGCGCGAGGCTACTACCAATGGAGCGCCTTGCTGCGCGCCTTGTCATCCTTCGAGGCGTTCAACGAGATCTACCGCAATGCGCCCGGCGCCGAGCAGGTTTCCGAGATGCTGCTGTTGCGTGGCGATGTGCCGCGTTCGCTGCACGCTTGTATCGAGGAACTGGACCAGATCCTCGCCAGCCTGCCGGGCAACAACGGCCGACCGGCCCAGCGCCTGGCCGCCGAACTGAATGCGCGGCTGCGTTATACCGGGATCGACGAGATTCTCGGCTTCGGTCTGCACCTGTGGCTGACTGACTTCATCTCCCAGGTTCGCCATCTTGGTCAGACCGTGCACGAGTCTTATCTGGAGGTCGTATGAAACTGTCCATACGCCACGACACCACCTACAGCTATGCCGACGAAGTCTGCACCAGCATCCAGTTCCTGCGGCTGACACCGCAGAACAGCGATCGCCAGCGCATCCTCGAATGGCACCTGGAATTGCCGCGCCTGGTCCGCAGCCAGTTCGATCCTTACGGCAACATCCTGCATGTGTTGACGATGGACGAGCCCCACGGAGCTCTGGTGCTGACGGCTTATGGTCAGGTGGAAATCGATCCGGGCCGTGAGTTTGAACGCGACAGCCAATCGCCTTTGCCATTTTTGCGCACCAGTCACCTGACAAAATTGGACGATGCCCTGAATGCCTTTACCGTGCAGCACTGCGGTACGCGGCGTGATCGGACGGCGCTGATCGACCTGATGAATGGCCTGGCCGACCACATGGTCTACAACCCGGGTGCGACCACGGTCGATACCACCGCAGCCGAGGCGTTTGCGGGCGGAGGAGGGGTGTGCCAGGACCACACCCACGCTTTCCTGGCCTGCGCCCGCAGCCTGGGAATTCCCGCACGTTATGTCTCTGGCTACCTGTGTACCGAAGATGAAAATCACTTGGCCAGTCATGCCTGGGCCGAAGCGTGGCTCGACGATGGCTGGTACAGCTTCGACGTGACGAATCGGTTGGCCCGGCCCGAACGCCATCTGAAACTGGCGGTGGGTCTGGACTACCTGGACGCCTGTCCGGTACGCGGTATGCGTCGTGGCGGCGGGGCTGAGTCGATGCTGGCTCGGGTACAGGTAACGTCCCTGTTTCAGGTTCAACACCAATAACCCCGAGTCAGTCGCAGCAACTGGCCATACCGTCGTGGAGACGGTATGGCCTCTCATCTCTAATTCACGAGTTAACACGAATGACTTATTGCGTCGCTATGCACCTGGCCGACGGGCTGGTGTTCATCTCCGATTCAAGGACCAATGCCGGTATCGACCAGATTTCAACCTTCCGTAAGTTGTTTATTTTCAGCACGCCAGGAGAGCGGCTGATCGTGCTGCAAACCGCGGGCAACCTGGCCACGTCGCAATCGGTGGTCAACCTGCTTAAGCAACGTGCGAGCGGGTCGGGTACCCATCTGTTGAATGTCCGCACGCTCTATGACGCCACCGTGCTGGTGGCCGAAACCGTTCGCGAAGTCGTCGCCCGGGATCGTACCAGGTTGGCGGGCAAGACCGACTTGAGTTGTTCCTTTCTGGTCGGTGGGCAAATCGCGGACGGGCCCATGGACGTGTACAGCATTTACCCGCAAGGCAACTTCATTCAAGCGACGGAGGACACGCCGTTCCTGCAATTGGGTGAAAGCAAATACGGCAGGCCGATCCTGGATCGCAACCTGAAGTTTCGCACCTCACTCGACGAAGGCCTGCGCTGCGGGCTGATCTCGTTCGACTCGACCATGCACAGCAACCTGTCGGTAGGCATGCCGCTGGACCTGCTGGTGTACCGCAAAGACAGTTTTACCCGCGCGAAAAGTTACCGCATCACGGCCGACGACCCTTACTTCAATCGTATCCGTGCGCAGTGGGCTGTCGGACTGCAAGACATGCTCGCTGCTCTGCCGGAGCCTCCCGACGTGTACATGATGCCTGCATGACGTAGTCGGCTGATAACAAAAATAACGATTCACCTCTTGTTCAAGCACCGCCCCGATTCAAGGGCGGTTTGCTTGCTGCCCGGTTCAGCGCACTTGAGCGGATAAAAGTCGTTCAGTGCATGGATCAACCTATTGCGAATGAATCGCTGCCATTGAGGCAATTGGAACTGGGTTAAACCCATGGAGGTGTTTTATGAAGAGCAAATTACCGGCTGCGGCATGGATTCTGATCGCCATGACCCTGGGGATCCTTATCGGTTACATGGTGTTCATCAACTTTCCGGACAAGGAGTCGGCGACCAAAGTAGCGGGGTACATCTCCATTGTCTCGGATGTCTTTTTGCGTCTGATCAAAATGCTGATCGGGCCGCTGGTGTTCTCGACGCTGGTGGTCGGTATCGCGCATATGGGCGATGCCGCGTCGGTCGGGCGCGTATTTGCCAAGGCTCTGGGTTGGTTCGTGACGGCTTCGTTGGTGTCTCTGGTGCTGGGACTGGTCATGGCCAATCTGCTACAACCTGGCCACAACCTCGGCCTTCCACTGCCCGATATCGGTGCCCACACTAACCTTGCGACGTCAGCCTTCACCCTGAAGGATTTCGTCGTCCACCTGGTACCCAAATCCTTCGCCGAGGCGATGGCCAACAACGAAATCCTGCAGATCGTGGTGTTCTCCATGTTCTTCGGCGTCGCGCTGGCGGCGCTGGGCAAAAAGGCCGAGCGTCTGGTGGGTCTGATCGAAGAGTTGTCCCACGCGATGCTGAAAATCACCGGTTACGTGATGAAGTTGGCACCCATCGCAGTGATGGCCGCCATGGCCGCGACCGTGTCGGTGAACGGGTTGGCAATCCTGTTGAAATTCGCCGTCTTCATGGGCGATTTTTACCTGGGGCTGTTCTTGCTGTGGGGGCTGCTGGTGCTGGCTGGCCTGCTGTTTCTCGGACCGCGGGTGTTCAAGCTCGTGGTGTTGATCAAGGAAGCCTTCCTGCTGTCTTTTGCCACGGCGAGCTCCGAATCGGCGTATCCGAAAATTCTCGAGGCCCTCGATCGCTTTGGTGTAAAGCGCAAGATCTCCAGTTTTGTCATGCCGATGGGGTACTCGTTCAACCTCGACGGCTCGATGATGTATTGCACGTTCGCAGTGCTGTTTATCGCCCAGGCTTACGGCATCGAGTTGTCCATCGGTACCCAGATCACCATGTTGCTGATTCTGATGCTGACCTCCAAGGGCATGGCCGGTGTACCGCGGGCGTCCCTGGTGGTGATTGCCGCGACGCTGAACCAGTTCAATATTCCCGAGGCAGGGCTGTTACTGATTCTGGGGGTCGATACGTTCCTCGATATGGGGCGCTCGGCAACCAATGCGGTGGGCAACTCCATTGCCACTGCCGTGGTCGCCAAATGGGAAGGCGAACTGATGAGCGAAGAAGAGGCCCAGGCTCACGCCAGAACGCTGGATCTTGAGGACGCGGTGGTATCGGCGGTCCCGGTAAAGGCCTGAAACGCGGGCGTGCAGCCTAATAGAATAATACCCCTGCGTTTCTGATCTGCTTTTGGTGCCAGCCCCGCGGGACATCAGCTCATTGCGCGGGGCTATCGGTCATTGCCATCCGGTTGATTGAAAGGACACCAACAAACACAACTATGACCTACGCTTATTCCCAGACGCATGTTCAACCAACAGGGGCTCCCCCCTGATCGAAAACAACAAGAACAGCTATCCGGAGACGACTCATGTTTGCATTGGCCCGTCGATTCAGCAGCAACCTCGCCGTTTTAGTTACCGCCGCCGCGCTCGCCTCACCGGTTTTGGCGCTGGATACCGTCAAGTTCATGGCCCCAGGTTCAGTCGGTGGTGGTTATGACCAGACTGCACGGGTCCTGGGCAAAGCCATGGTCGAGGCGAAAACGGCAAAGTCCACAACCTTCGAGAACAAGGGTGGCGCTGGTGGGACCCTGGGGTTGGCGCAATTTGCCAATGGCACCAAGGGCGACGCCAATGCCCTGATTGTGGTCGGCGCGATCATGGTCGCGGCCATCGAGCAGAACAAACCGCAAATCACCTTGAAAGATGTGACACCGATCGCCCGGCTGTTTACCGAATACAACGTGATTGCCGTGCGTGACGACTCCCCGTACAAAACCCTGGCCGACTTGCTCAAAGACTTCAAAGCCAACCCGTCCGACATCAAATGGGGCGGTGGCTCCAAAGGGTCGATCGACCACATTGGCATCGCCGAACTGGCGAGCAAAATGGACGTCCCCGTCAACAAGGTGAACTACGTGGCCTTCGCAGGGGGCGGCGAAGTCGTCGCTGCGGTGCTGGGTGGACATATCACGGTGATCACCGGCGGCTACGCCGAGCTTGCCAAATACGTCCAGTCCAAACAGTTCCGCTTACTCGCGATCGGCGCGCCAAACCGCGTTGAAGGCATCGATGCGCCGACGCTCAAAGAAAGTGGCTATGACGTGACAATCGGCAATTGGCGGGGCGTTTACGGCGCCGCGGGCCTGACGCCTGAACAGCGCAAAGAACTGACCGAAGCCGTCCTGACCGCCACCAAAAGCAACGTCTGGCAAGAAAACGTAAAAACCAATGCGTGGTCGCCGAGCATTTTGACCGGGGATGATTTCGGTAAATTCGTCGAAGAAGAGCATGGGCGCCTGCGCGCGATGCTGGTCAAGGTCGGGCTGCTTTGAGATGGCCGGGCGCTGGAGAGTCATGCCGGCCCAACTGGCGATTGGTTTAGGTGTCGTCGCCATCAGCGCGGTATTGGCGATCGGCGCCTCGCGGTTTCCTCCCGAGATGGGCTTCGTCATCATGGCGGCGTACGTCTATCCCTACGCCGTCGCGGCGTTTCTCGGCGTCGTCGGTCTGTTGATGTGCTATCAGGCGCTCACCGGTGGTTTTCGCAACCTTGGCGACGACCACGAAACCACCCAGGCTCAGCCCGGCGGCAAGCTCGGCGCGACCTGGGTCACGGCGGGGCTTGTGGGCGTTGCCTTGCTCATTACCTACATCGGCTTCGTATTGGCCGCCTCATTGCTGTTTGCCTGTTCGGCACGGGGCTTTGGCAGTCGCAGCCCGGTGCGGGACCTGGCCATAGGCATCGCCCTGACGCTGCCGATTTACTGGCTTTTCACCGCCGGGCTAGGGGTTTCCCTTCCGCCCCTGGTCAACGCCTGGATCTGATCCGGGCCGAAGGAGGTCGACAAGGTGGACATTCTCGCTAGTCTGGCAAGCGGCTTCGGGGCCGCGCTGGCACCGATCAATCTGATGTGGGGCTTTATCGGCTGCCTGCTGGGCACCGCGATCGGTGTTTTGCCGGGGATCGGACCGGCGCTGACAGTCGCCTTACTGCTGCCGATCACCGCCAAGGTCGATCCTACCGGCGCGCTGATCATGTTCGCCGGCATCTATTACGGTGCTCAGTTTGGCGGCTCTACTACCTCGATTCTGCTCAACACGCCGGGGGAGTCGTCTTCCATGGTCACGGCCCTGGAAGGCAACCTCATGGCCCGTAACGGACGGGCCGGGCCGGCGCTGGCGACGGCCGCTATCGGTTCATTCGTGGCCGGCACCATCGCGACGATTTTGTTGACGTTGTT
The DNA here is from genome assembly GCF_050280605.1 of Pseudomonas sp. NPDC089918. NCBI lineage: Bacteria > Pseudomonadati > Pseudomonadota > Gammaproteobacteria > Pseudomonadales > Pseudomonadaceae > Pseudomonas > Pseudomonas sp. NPDC089918. The sequence continues at coordinate 73,961 of NZ_JBNNVP010000007.1, forward strand.
CGCTCCACTCGTGGCCACGCTGGCACTGAAATTCGGGCCGGCGGAGTATTTCGCGATACTGGTGCTGGCCTTCACCACGGTGTCGGCGGTGCTCGGTGCGTCGATGCTGCGCGGCTTTGCCTCATTGGGCATCGGGCTGACCATCGGCTTGATCGGCCTGGACTCGACCTCAGGCATTGCCCGCTACACCATGGAGGTGCCCGAGCTGGTCGATGGCATCGAAGTGGTGCTGGTGGCGGTCGGCTTGTTTGCCGTCGGTGAGGCCTTGTACAGCGTGCTCTACCAAAAGGAAGAGACGGGCAGCCGACATCGCCTGACCTCGTTGTGGATGACCCGCGCCGACTGGAAACGCTCGATCCCCGCGTGGCTGCGGGGCACCCTGATCGGTTTTCCCTTCGGGTCGATTCCGGCCGGTGGCGCGGAAATTCCGACGTTCCTGTCTTATTCGACCGAACGCAAACTCAGCAAATACCCGAAAGAGTTCGCGGCCAGCAAAGGCGAGGGCGCCATCGAAGGTGTCGCCGGCCCCGAGGCGGCCAACAACGCGAGCGCCACCGGTTCTCTGGTGCCATTGCTGACGCTGGGCATCCCGACCTCCGCCACGGCGGCGATTCTGTTGGCTGCGTTCCAGAACTACAACCTGCAACCGGGGCCGCTGCTGTTCCAGACCTCGGGTGAGTTGGTCTGGACGCTGGTGGCTTCGCTGTATATAGGCAACGCCATCCTGCTGGTGCTGAACCTGCCGTTGGTGGGCCTGTGGGTCAAACTCTTGCAGATTCCACGGCCGTACCTGAACGCCGGCATTCTGGTATTCGCCACCATCGGCGTATACGGCATGCGCCACTCGACGTTCGACCTGTTTCTGATGCTGGGCATCGGCTGGGCAGGGGTGTTGATGCGCCGTTTCGATTTCCCCGTCGCCCCGGTGATCGTCGGCATGCTGCTGGGCCCGATGGCGGAAAAACAACTGCGCAACGCCTTGTCTATCAGCCAGGGCGACTGGATGGTATTTGTGACGCAACCCATCGCGGCCTCGCTTCTGGTGCTCACGCTGTTGGTGTTGCTGGTTCCGTACGTGCTGCATAAACGCGGCATCAAATTGCATGAGGATGATTGAGGGCTTCGCGAGCCGGTTTGATGATGCTTTGCCCTAGGAGCATGGCTCAAGAATCCCCACGTAGATCGTTCCCATGCTCCGCGTGGGAATGCCTCAACGGACGCTCCGCGTTCGGCTCCGGAAGGGACGCGGAGCGTCCCGGGCTGCATTCCCACGCAGAGCGTGGGAACGATCATCGACATCCTCAATTTCAGAAGCGGAACGCTTGTCGTCCTACCAGTAGCCATTTGCCTTTCTGTTTCTGCCAGATCTGGAAGTTCTCGATTTCCGTGGGAACGATCTCTTCACCCTTGATGGCTTGGGCCGAAAAATGATGCCGGACCAACGCCACATCACCCGACAGCGTGATGGTCTGGCCCTGCATTTCGAGTGTCTTGAAAGCGCTTTTTCCGGTTTCGATGTCGGCGATGAACGCTTTCTTGTCCTGGATTTTCCCGCTGGAATGGCCATAGGTGAGGTTTTCAGCGGTGAGCGCATTCAGTTGGGGAATGTTCTTGGTCAGCATGGCTTGAGTCAGATGGTCTACCGCTACGGCGACATCCTTCTCGCCCGATGAAGGGGCCGCCAATACATAGCTGCTGAAGAGGCACAAGAAGCCGATAAGCAATTTCGTTTTTTTCATGGGTATTTTTCCTTGTTGTTATAGGGATGACAGAAGAGAGGTACGCATCTCGTCTGTCATCGTACAACTTAGCAGATTTTTATTGCGAGATGCATCCACTCAGTCAATGAAACGCAATCCTGTGGGAGCGGGCTTGCTCGCGAAGACGGCAGCACATTCAACATTGATGTCGCCTAACACATCGCTTTCGCGAGCTAGCCCGCTCCCACAGGTTCTGCGGTGCATTTTTTATCACTTCATCATCTGCTTGGAACTCCCCGCCAGACACCCTCGTCATCTGCAATGAAGCACCACCGCGGGCACACCGCGGCCACTTCCTGACGTGTTCATTACGAAGGCGAGGGATGACATGACTATTCCAGACAGCAGAACCGGACAACCGGATACCCCTCGGGATCCCCCAGGCTCCGAACAAAATTTTCAGCATTTAAAAGAGGAGGTTACCGAAGCGATAGGCGGTGCGCGGCATCAGGCCGATGAGCAGTTCGGCCAATACCGCGATACCGCAGCGGATCAGATTGAAGCATTGGCCAGAGGCGCCCAGTCAGTCGTTTCCGAGATCAGGACGAACGATACGTTCGGGATGTCCGACTACCTGGCGAACATGGCCGACAGCATGAGCAGCCTGGCGGGAAAACTGCGCAGCAAAAGTGCCGAAGAACTTTTGCACGATGGCGCTGACCTGGCGCGGGACAATCCGGGGTTATTCATTGTCGGCAGCATCGCGGTGGGGTTCGGTCTGTCGCGGTTCCTGAAAGCGGGCGCGGCGACTCTGCCGACAACCACCGACCGTGAGTTCGCCGCGCAGAGCAGCACACCCACCTTCACTGGCGATGGCTCGCAAGGACTTTATGAAACGTCGATGCCGCCCGGAGGCGAGCTGTCGCCCGGGTTGGCCTCTAGCATCACGCCGTCCTCGCCGAGCGCGCCCGACCATCGTGGCGACAGTTCCTCAATGCCAGGGTCCAGCCCCTTCTCAGGAGAACGGTGATGAACAGAAACGATCCAGAACTGCAACCCACACCACCCGTCACACCGTCTGTCACGACGGTTGATCATGACGCTTCCGTGGTCGGTTTATTGCGGCAGTTAACTCGGGAAGTACCGGCGTTATTCACCAAGGAACTGGCGTTGGCCAAGGTGGAATTGCAGGCCAGCCTGACGACGTTGAAAGCAGGGATTGCCGGTGTCGCCGGCGGCGCCATTGTGCTGCTCGCCGGGTTCATCATTGTCCTGATGGCGGTCGTCTATGCCTTGAGCCTGGTGATGGCGCCTTGGCTGGCAGCACTGATTGTCGGCGTCGTGGTGATGGTCATCGGGTTCGTGATGCTGCAGGCAGGCAAAAAACAATTCGAGCCTTCCCACTTCAAGCCTGATCGCACCCTGGGCGCGCTGAATAAAGACCAGGAAGCCCTGCGGAGGAAAGTGTCATGAAGCGAGAATTCGAAACCGAAGCGGCCAAGAGCCCGGAAACCATCGAGCGTGAAATCGATGCGCAACGGGAAAACATCGGGCATATCGTCGACGCGCTGGAAAGCAAGTTTACCCCTGGCCAGATGTTCGATCAGGCACTGCTGCTGATGCAAAGCAACGGCTCGACCTTCCTGACCAACCTGGGCACCAGTGTGCGCAACAACCCCGTGCCCGCGGTGCTGACCTCGGTCGGGTTGATGTGGTTGATGATGAGCCAGAATCGCCCGCCAACGCCGCGGGAATATCGCGTCGAGCCGGATGTCGACTGGGCCGATGACTTGGCCGAAGGGCTCGCCGATGGCATGGACAACGCCCGACAGCGTCTGCACAACACCACTGATTCGCTCAAGGACAGCTATCAGGCAGTCAAGGGTAAGGCCGCGCACCTGAGCGATAGCCTGCATGCGAAGACCGATCACCTCAGTCACGCCGTCCATGACACCAGTGATCGCCTGGCGCGCAGGACTCATGAAATGGGCGACCAGTTCAGTCACCTGCTCAAGGAGCAACCACTGATGATGGCTGCGGTCGGTATAGCGGTGGGAGCGTTGCTGGGCGCAGCGCTACCGACCACCGCGACGGAGCGTCGCTATCTGGGCAGGACCAGCGCAAGCCTCACCGGCAAGGTCAAACAGCAAGCACGGGAGGGCTATGAGGCGGTGCGCGAAAAGGTGATGGAGCCCCACGCGTCAATCACGGGAGAAACGGGCGAGATGCGCAAGACCGCGTCCGAAACCCCGGCCGATCTGTCACGTGGCTTAGGGACTTCTTGACAGGAATCAGGGCAAGGCGGGAGGTCTGATACACAGACGTCCCGTCGAGCCCGGTTTATCGGTATCGGAACCATCTGGAGCATGCGTCAGCCGCCACTGATTTTCCAGTGTTTGACGTTATCGGCAAACACCATCTGATGCATTTCGTGGGCGATTCCGTAGGCCAGGGATTCATGCGCCGCAATGACCTTCTCTTCCGCTGAAAGGCAATGAAAAATGTCCAGTTTGGTATCCGCGCTGGCGGTTTCCAGGGCAAAGATTTGCACATAACGAGCGAGGTCGTTATCCAGGCTCAAGAGGTATTCGCGCAGGCGTTGATGGTCGACCGAGCTTTGGGGGAAGTACCAATTCATTGGGTGAATCAGAAACCGCGAATGGGGCGCGGTGATCCGTCGGCCGGCGGCCAGGTACATGATGATGCCCATCGACTCGATGTTGCCGGCATTGATCGCGCACAGCGGCACCGGCAGGGATTTGAGGAAGGTATAGAGGGCGAAGCCGAAGTTGGTGCTGCCGCCGCTAGTGGAGAGATTCAGCAGTAAGGAGGAGGCGCCCTGGTCGATGGCGTCGAGGCAGCAGTCCCTGAAGCGTTCCATCGTGCCCTGATCAATCTGGCAATGAAAGTGGACGATGTGCTCTGTCATCGACGTACCTCCACACAGGATAAATTAGAGAGCTGACAGTTCAGCGTAACTGCTTGAATGATGCCAGACCTCGACGCGCTTTTCTTTCATCAATTTATATAAGCGGACCCCACTTTTATACTCGTTTTACTCACACCCATTAGTCGCCGCATCAGGAGTTTTCTGGAACTAATCATCCCGATCCGCTTGTCGCAAGAACGACAGATCAGTTCAAACTTTCAATCGCAGAAAACCTCGGAATTAGACGAGCCGACGACGAAGGCTCGTGAATAACAATGAGGAGAACGGAAATGGCTAACACCGGAAACAAGAACCCAGGCAATTTTGCCAATGACCCTGGAAAAGCCTCCGAAGCCGGTAGAAAAGGCGGAGAGTCGGGCGGCGGGATGATGAACGATCCGCAACGCACCTCCGATGCCGGCAAAAAAGGTGGACAGGCCTCAGGGGGCCGTCAATCCAGCGATACCAATCGTTCTGGTAGCGGACAGGGAGGAGGACGCCCAGACAACTTTGTCGAAGACAGAGAGAAAGCATCTGACGCAGGCAAAAAAGGAGGAGGGCAAAATCCCGGCGGCGGGCGTAAACCCTGATGCCGAGTGAAATACATCAAGCCCCGCTTTTGGCGGGGCTTGGTTTTATCCGGGTCAGATTCCTGTCGTCTTACGGGTTATGCCGGTCCGTGACAGGCGCATGCTGTGCCATCAGCTCAGCGACCCAATCAATGAATACGCGCAACTTGAAGCTGATATGCCGGTTCGGCGGAAAGGCCACGTAGATCGGCATCGGATCGAGGCGCCAATCTTCGAACAAACGGACCAACTCGCCGCGCGCTTCGTATGGTTTGGACATGTAGTCTGGCAGCCAAAGAACTCCGAGGCCGGCCAGGCCGGCCGCGATGTAGGCATTACCATCGTCGACGGCCAGCACGTAGCGCCCCTTGATATGGACGCTCTCGCTGTTGCTGCGCATGGCATAAGGCACGGCTTTGCCTGTGCGTGCCCACAGGAAACCGACGACACGATGATGCGAATCTTCCAGCTCCTGCGGATGCGACGGTGTGCCGAGGCGCTCCAGGTAGCTCGGTGCCGCATAAACGCCAAGCTGGAGTTCGCCTACCCGCCGGGCCATCAGAGACTGATCGGTTAGTTCGCCGCCGCGCACAACGCAATCTACATGCTCACCGATCATGTCCACGATGCGATCGCTGACGCCCATGTCGATCTGGATGTCAGGGTATCGAGCATGAAACGCAGGCATCGCCGGCACCAGAATCATGCTGGCCAATGGGCTGGGCACATCCACTCGCAGCCGGCCCCGAGGCAGGGCCGAGGCGCTGGACAGGCTAGTCTCGGCATCGTCCATGTCGGCTAGCAAACGCACGACGCGCTCGTAATAGACGGCACCGTCGGCCGTTACGTTGACCTTGCGCGTCGTGCGGTTGAGTAATTTGACGCGTAACCGGGCCTCCAACTGCTGCACCAGTTGCGTCACAGTCGTCTTGCTCATATGCAGTGTTTCGGCCGCCTTGGTGAAGCTGCCCGTTTCCACCACCCGAGCAAATGCCAGCATCGCATCGAAACGGTCCATTTCTGCCCCGGATATCTATTGGATTGTTTGGGTTTTACAAACAGTGATGGCTACAGTTGCTCGTTTATCGAGCCGGCGCAAGTCCTTAAAGTCCCTTTCATCATTAATTGCGGGTCGGCTTTGATCCGTTGAAGGAGGCACTTTATGAGCAAGCGTGATGTTGTTTTTCCGCCCGGACGCCAAGCGCTTTATGAGCGCAATCGCTATTCGCCGGCTATCCGGTCCAATGGCTTTTTATTCGTTTCGGGGCAAGTCGGTAGTACCGAAGACGGCTCACCCGAGCCCGACCTGGAGACCCAGGTTCGGCTCGCATTTAACAATCTGAACGCGATTCTGGGATCTGCCGGTTGCACCTTCGACGACGTGATTGACATAACGGTCTTCATCGTCGATCCGCAAGAGAAGTTCGAGACGATCTGGAAGGTTGTGCCAGAGTTCTGGGGTAACGCACCGCACCCGACGTTAACCGCCGTCGGGGTCACGTGGCTGTATGGCTTTGAGTTCGAGATCAAGGTGATCGCCAAGCTTCCTGAAACCATCAAGAGCTGATCCGCGATAGCGCGGCGTAACTATCGGTTCAAGTAATAGTGACAATCAAGAAACGCAAGTTCTGGTTTGTTGGGCAAAGGTGGAAAATCGCCCCCATCGAAGACGCTGCTCAATGAACCAGACTTTTTATTTTCAGGACTTCACCGATGCGCCCTTTATTTGTTCCTGTCATGACACTCGCCTCCTTGCTGCTGGCCGGTTGCGCCTCCGCGCCGAACGACCCGACGCTAACCTTGCAGACGAAAAAAACGCCTGCCGAGTACGCCGACTGCGTGATACCGAAGTTGCAGGGCAGCGCACTGAACCCGACGGTCTCGCAAACCCAGCGCAGCTACCGGATCGTGGTGCCGAGCAAAGTCGCGGCAGACAACGTTCTCGAAGCCTACAAGGCACCGAATGGCGGCAAGGTGTTTTTGTATGAGCGCCACTTGCTGGCGTCGAACTTCATGCCTTCGAGTTTCGAACGTGCCGCGCAGGAATGCCTGTAACCGGTAACCGCTTTTAAAAGTGCTCCTTTGGTTGGCCGCAACCAACCAATTTTTTGTCCCGTGCCTCATTCGGTCACGGGACTTTTTTTGCGTGCAGGTTTTTGCATGCAGGTTTGGTGTGCAATGGATCATTCTTTGAGAAGTGACCCAGCCGCGTGGCTGGCCTGGTTCCTGCTCCTGAAATGTGAGAATTGGTAGGCGATGGCCAACCAAATGAACCATGCAGGCATCACACACAGTGCAAGACGGGTGTCTGGCCGAAGAGCAAGCAGGCACAACACAAATGCGAGAAATGCGAGGGAGAACCAGGCCATCGGCACGCCTCCAGGCATTTTGTACCGGGATTGCGCATGCAGGTCGGGCCTTGCTTTGCGATAAGCAATGTAAGACGCCAGGATGGTCGACCAGGTAAAGATCACCAGGATGGCCGACACCGTCGACACGATGGTAAAGGCGGTCATGACTTCAGGGATGATGAACAGCAGCAGCACCCCCAGCAACATCAGAAAGGTCGTGAAGGCCAGGCTGATGAGCGGAACGCTGTTTTTCGACAGCCGTCTGAAAATACCGGGTGCGTTACCCAGGTCGGCCAGGCCGAACAACATGCGGCTGGACGAGAACACGCCGCTGTTGGCGGAAGATGCCGCAGAGGTCAGCACCACAAAGTTGACAATGCCGGCCGCCGCTGGAAAACCCGCGATCAGGAACAGTTCGACAAAGGGACTTTTGTTGGGCGATACCTGCTGCCATGAGGTCACCGCGATGATGCAGACCAGGGACAGAACATAAAAAAGGATGATCCTGAGCGGTATGGAATTGATGGCTTTGGGCAACGTCTTTTCGGGCGACCTGGTTTCGGCGGCCGCGGTGCCAATTAACTCCGTGCCCGCGAACGAAAAGATCGCCATCTGAAAGCCGGCGAAGAAGCCGAACAGGCCGTTGGGGAAGGCGGCTTGCTTGTCCAGCAGGTGCGTCAGGGAAGCCGTGACTCCCGTGGGTGAGACAAAGGAGCTGGCAATCAGCAGCACACTGACGGAGATCAGCGCGACGACTGCGATTATCTTGATGATCGCGAACCAGAATTCAACCTCGCCGAACAGTTTGACGGTGAGCACATTCAAGGCGAACAGGGTCAGCATCATGCCGATGGCGGGGATCCAGGCCGGTACATCAGGGAACCAGTATTGAAAGAACCCCCCGACGACCACTGCATCTCCCACAACGGCCACGCTCCAGCTCAACCAGTATGACCAACCGAGAAAGAAGGCCGCACGAGGGCCGAGGTAGGCCCCGGCAAAGTCAGCAAAGCTTTTGAAGTTCAGGTTAGATAAAAGCAGCTCTCCCATGGCACGCATGACGAAGTAAACAAAAAGACCGATGATCATATAGATAAGTATGATCGAGGTGCCGGACAGGGCGATGATCTTGCCGGAGCCCATGAACAGCCCCGTGCCAATGGCGCCGCCCATGGCCATTAGTTGAATGTGGCGATTGCTGAGCGTGCGCTGTAATGCGGGTTGTTCAGCTAATTCATGCATATCTGATTTCATCACAAAACCTCTTGATTTTATGTTTTTGAGTTTTGGCAGATAAATAGTGCGTGTGTTTTATTGTTGTAGGTATTGCGCCTTGCAGGGGGCGCACTCTTGCAGTAGCGGTTAATCAGTTAGAGTTGCCCTCAATCAGTTGATACAGGTTTTTTATATTGGCTGGCGTGGGAACAAGATGGATTTTTTCACCGATCCCGTATTTGTCAGCTTGGTCATGCAAATAACGAAGTGAAGAAAAGTCTTCAAGCGCAAACCCCACCGAGTCGAATACCGTGACTTGCGTGTCATTTTCTCGGCCTGGTTCGTTATCCCGAACGATGCGGAAATATTCGATGACAGGATGGTCAGCGTCCAGTTGCTGAATGTCGCCTTCAATGCGCGTCTGTGGTTCAAACTCGACAATGATCCGGGCGTTGCGCAGGATATCGGCATGAAGTTCGGTTTTCCCGGGACAGTCACCGCCAACCGCGTTGATATGCATGCCCGGTTCGATCATGCCGGGCGTCAAAATTGTCGCGTAGGCTTTGTCCGCGGTGACGGTGGTGACGATATCGACGCCTTTGACGGCTTCATGCACGGAGGAGGCTACGGTGACATTGATGCCGGTATAGCTTTCCAGGTTTTGTTTCAATTTCAATGAAGCGCCACTGTCGATATCGAATATCCGCAGCTCGTTGATCCCGAGCATTTCATAAAAGGCAATGGCCTGGAATTCGCTCTGGGCGCCATTTCCGATAATCGCCATGCGTGTCGAACCCTTGCGCGCCAGGGACTGGGCTACCAGGGCGGACGTTGCCGCTGTGCGAACCGCGGTGGTCAGGGTGAGTTCGCTGAGGACTGTGGGGTATCCGCTATCAACGTCCGCCAAAACACCAAAGGCCATGACGGTCAGCAGATTGTTGCTGGCATTGGCGGGATGGCCGTTCACGTATTTGAATGAATATTGCTTGCCGTCGTCGGTCGGCATCAACTCGATGACCCCGGAATCGGAGTGATTGGCCGTACGTGGGGACTTATCAAAGTCAGCCCAACGGCAATAGTCGGCTTTGATGTAGAGCGCCATTTCCTTGATGGCATTACCGATTCCGATTTTACGAAAAAGCGTCGCAGCATGATCAACGTCTATGAATAGAGTCATATGTGTTTTCTCTGAGTTGTAAATCCAGGGGGGTATATCGGTCTTCAAAACTCAGGATTGTTTGCTCTCATATCCATGAAGTACGTTGACCGCATTGATACCGATTTCATCGACCATGTATCCACCTTCCATGACGAAGAGCGTAGGGGCGCCAACAGTGGCGATAATTTCACCCATGCCAAAGAAGTCATCACTTTCCAGAAGAAAATGGCTGATCGGATCGTCTTTGAAGGTATCGACGCCCAAGGAAATAACTAGCAACTCGGGCGAGAAGTTCCTGAGTTTTTTACAGGCATGCATCAGGGCGTTCTGGTAACTCTGCCACGTGGTATTTTTCGGCAACGGATAATTCAGGTTATAACCTTCGCCAGCACCTGTACCGCACTCGGAACTGAAACCTGAATAGTAAGGATAAGAAACCGACGGCTCTCCATGCAGAGAGGCAAACATCACATCATTGCGGTTATAGAAGATGTTTTGCGTTCCGTTACCATGATGGAAGTCGACGTCCAGCACTGCGACACGTTTAGCACCTTGAGTCAGTGCATGTTGCGCGGCGATGGCCGCGTTATTCAGGTAGCAGTAACCTCCCATGTATTCACGAGCAGCGTGGTGTCCGGGTGGACGACACAAGGCAAAGGCGCTGTTGTGGCCTTCGTTGATCAACGATAGGCCGGTGAGTGCAATGTCCGCGCTGGTTTTAACTGCTTCCCAAGTGGTCGCGGTGATCGGCGAGCCGGCATCCATGGCAAAGAAACCGAGCTTGCCATCAATGAAATCCGGGACTTGTTCATTGGACAAGTCGCGTACCGGCCAGACCAGGGGCAGGGCGTCATGCTCCCGTCCGGTTGCCGTCCATTCAGACCACGCGCTTTCCAGAAAGGAAACATAGCGCTCACTGTGTGCATTGACGTAGCACGCCCGGTCAAACGTTCGCGGGACGATGATATCGCCGAGCCCGACGTGCTGGACTCGGTCGCGAACGGTATCCGCTCGGCTTGGCTGTTCGAAAGAAAGTTTGAGAACGCCGTCCTTTAGTTCAGAGCCATGGTGCAGTCGATGAGAATCGCTAAAAATTGTAAGCATTAAAACGCATCCGTCATTGTGGTCCAGTGCCAATAGTTTGTTCTGGTTCGGATGCACTTTCTTTGCTTTTTATTCTCGTTCTGCTAGCGTAATCGGGATTATTTACCCTTGGATGGCGTCATGCAGAAAAAAATTACTCATCGCGCATTGCTAGACGATACCGACCTTTCCATCCTTGCCTTGCTGCAGGAAGACGCCAGCATTTCCAACGCCGAATTGAGTGAACGGCTGTCGCTAAGCCTGACGCCATGCTGGCGGCGACGTAAGAGATTGGAAGAGGAGGGGGTGATCAAGGATTACCAGGCCAACCTGGATCGGCGAAAACTGGGCCTGGACATCATGGCGTTCGTGCATATTCGCTTTACCACGCACACTGACCACACCCCCGAGGCCTTTGAAGCCGTCATCATGCAGCTCCCCGAGGTCTTGTCTTGCCACAAGATCACCGGGGATGCCGATTACCTTTTGCAAGTACTGGCCCAGGATCTTGATAGCTACAGTGACTTTGTCGAGAGCGTATTGAGGCGACAACTCGGTATCGCCTCTATCCAGTCAAGTCTTGCGTTGCGTGAAGTCAAAACGACCAGTCGTATCGCCATTCCGGGGCGGGCAAAGTAGTAAACCGGCGTTCTGAAACGTTCGTCCCCTGAGCCTGGCTGTCCGGACGGGCTCCTCTCATTGCATCACATAACGCCCCGGTGCCGACTCAAGTGCCGGGTGTTGCGCGTTCCCGGTGCTCAGCACTGAAGGCTGGCGTTCCCCTGCGTGTTCGGCCAGCCAGACGAACCAGTCGTTCCACCAGCTGCCCGGATGCTGCTGGGCATTCTTGAACCAGGTTTCAGGGTTCTTGGTGACGCGATTGTTGGTCCAGTAATGGCGTTTTTCCTTGGCTGGTGGGTTGATCACCCCCGCGATATGCCCTGAGGCGCCGAGCACGAAACGCTTGGTTCCAGACAGTAGCTCGGTGCTGGCGTAAGCGCTTTTCCATGGGACGATGTGGTCGTCATGGGTGGCGAGGATGTACGCCGGGGCATCGATGGCGCGCAGGTCCAGCTTGACCCCGCAGCAATCCAGTTCGCCGGATTTAAGATCGTTTTGCAGATAGGTATGGCGCAAGTACCAGCAGTACATCGGCCCGGGCAGGTTGGTGCTGTCGTTGTTCCAGAACAGCAGGTCAAGGGGTATCGATTTTTGCCCCTTGAGGTATTTGTCGACGTTGTAGTTCCACCACAAGTCGTTGGGGCGCAGCAGCGAGAATGTATTGCCCATGTCCTCGCCCTTGAACAGGCCGATGGGGCCGTTGAGGCCGCCGATGGTGCGTTCGCGATAAGCCACCAATTGCTCGTCGACGAAGATGTCGATGGGGCCGGTATCGAGGTAGTCGAGGAAGGTGGTCAGCAGGCTCACGCTGGCGATCTCTTTGTCGCCACGGGCCGCCAACACCGCCAGCGCCGAGCTCAACAACGTGCCACCAATGCAGAAACCCACGCAATTGGGCCGTTGCTCGCCGCTGATTTCACGGGTCAGCTGCAGCCCTTTGATAATCCCGGTTTCAATCAGGTCATCCCAGGTGGTGCCGGCATGTTCCTGGTCGAAGTTGCGCCACGACATCAGAAATACCGGGTGGCCTTGCTGCAACAGGTGGCGAACCATCGAATTGTCGGGACGCAGATCGAGGATGTAGTACTTGTTGATTGACGGAGGAACGATAAATACCGGGCGCCGGTACTGGGTTTCGCTTTGCGGATAGTACTGGATGAGCTGGAAGAGTTCGTTCTCGAAGACCACTTCACCGGGGGTGTTTGCCAGGTCGACACCCACTTTGAACGCGCCGGCATCGCACTGGCGCATCTTGCCTTCCTGCAGGTCGCTGGCCAGGTGCATCAGGCCTGTGAGCAGGCTGCTTCCTTGGGTGTCAACGACCCGTTGCAGCGCATCGGGGTTACTGACCAGAAAATTACTCGGCGCGCCGGCAGCGATGGCTTGCTCCGCCAGATAGAGCAAGCGTTGACGCGGTTTCTTGCCGTCGATCGGCAACTGATCGAGCAGCTTCAGCAGAAAGCCGGCATTGAGCAGATAAAACGCCGCGAGGGAACCGAACAGCGGTTGGCTCCAGTTGCCGCTGGCAAAACGCCGATCTTCGAAGCTGAAGGGCTGACCGGTCAACAGACGCTGGCCGAGCTCACACCATTGTTGCTGGTAGTCCGATTGGAGGCTGTCCAGGGTTTCGCGTGGCAGCTCGAACCAGGCGTTGTAGTCCTGCCCGGTAAACCAGGGATTGGTGCTGACCCAGAGCCTTAATTGTTGCACTGCAAAGGACGCAATGAACGGAACCTGGCCCGACCAGAGTGTGTTTAAGGTATGCGCGTTGTCCATGGAACTCCTTGCCCACGTGAATAAACCGGACGGAAAAAAACGCGGCGCCGGACGTCGGCGCCGCGTCTGACAACTCAGCCTGTGTCTCTAACGCTCGATGACCAGGCTGACGCCCTGGCCGCCACCGATGCACAAGGTGGCCAGACCTTTTTTGCCATCGCGACGGATCAGTTCATGTACCAGCGACACCAGAATCCGCGCGCCTGATGCGCCGATCGGATGACCGAGGGCAATGGCGCCACCGTTGACATTGACCTTGTTCATGTCCCAGCCCAGTTCCTTGCCGACGGCCAGTGACTGCGCGGCGAACGCTTCGTTGGCTTCGATCAGGTCCAGGTCGTCCAGGCTCCAGCCGGCTTTCGTCAAGACCAGACGGGTAGCGGGCACCGGGCCGATGCCCATGATCGACGGGTCTACTCCGGCGCTGGCATAGGCCTTGATGCGCGCAAGCACCGGTAAGCCCAGAGCCAGGGCCTTGGCGGCGCTGGCCAGCATCAGCACGGCAGCGCCGTCATTGAGGGTCGACGAGTTGCCCGCGGTGACGCTGCCGTTTTTCTGGAACGCGGGTTTGAGGTTGCCCAGTGCCTGGAGCGTGCTGTCCGGACGCGGTTGTTCATCGGTGTCGAAGACCAGCGGCTCGCCCTTGCGCTGGGGAATCAGGATCGGGGTGATTTCACCCTTGAAGTAACCCGCCTCGATGGCCGCGGCGGCTTTCTGTTGCGAGGTCGCGGCGAAGGCGTCCTGATCTTCGCGACTGATACTGTATTGATTCGCCAGATTCTCGGCAGTGATGCCCATGTGGTAGTCGTTGAAGGCATCCCACAAACCATCCTGAATCACGCTGTCTTGCAGTTGCGCATGACCCAGGCGCAGACCGGTGCGCGCCTTGGGCAGAACATAGGGCGCCAGACTCATGTTTTCCTGACCGCCGGCAATCACCAGTTCGGCGTCGCCGCAACGGATCGCCTGAACCGCAAGCTGGACCGCCTTGAGGCCTGAACCGCAGACTTTGTTCAGGGTCAGGGCGGGGGTGGTATGGGGCAGGCCGGCCTTGATCGCGGTCTGGCGTGCAGGGTTTTGCCCGGAGCCTGCAGTCAGCACCTGACCGAGGATGACTTCATCAATCTGCGCAGCGTCGATCCCGGTCTGTTCGAGCAGGCGACGAATCACCGCCGCACCCAACTCGGTGGCTGGAATGGCGGACAGTGAGCCTTGAAAACTGCCAATGGCGGTGCGAGTAGCGGCAACGATTACGACTTCGTTCATGCATGACCTCATTAGGATTCTGTCGAGCGGGAGCAGGGCATCCATGCCCTGACAGGCTTACTGCATGTTCATGCCGCCGTTGACCGAGAAGTCGGCACCGGTGCTGTAGGCCGATTCATCGGACGCCAGCCAGGCGACGATCGAGGCGATTTCTTCGGGTTGACCAAGACGCCCCACCGGTGTGGCTGCGATCATGGTGTCGAGAATGTCTGGGCGGATGGCCGCGGTCATGCTGGTCTGGATGTAGCCGGGCGATACGGTATTGACGGTCACGCCTTTGCCCGAGACTTCCCGGGCCAGTGCCATGGTGAAGCCATGGATGCCGGCTTTGGCCGCGCTGTAATTGGTCTGGCCGAACTGGCCGCGCTGACCGTTGATCGACGAAATGTTGATGACCCGACCCCAACCCTTGGCCAACATGCCTTCAATCACCTGTTTGGTGGTGTTGAACAGGCCGCTGAGGTTGGTCCCGATCACCGCGTTCCAGTCTTCTGGAGTGAGTTTGCGAAAGGAGGCATCCCGAGTGATGCCGGCATTATTGACCAGCACATCGATCGGGCCGAATTGCTCTCGTGCCATCTCGAAGGCCTTGCGGGTCGATTCCCAGTCGGTGATGTCGCCGAAGATACATTCGAACTGATAACCCGCCGCCAGTTGGGTCGCTATCCATTCGTTCTTGCGGGCGGAATCCGAGCTGCAGCCGACGATGACCTTGAATCCTTCCTTGTACAGGCGTTGGCTTATCGCAGTGCCAATCCCACCCATACCACCCGTGACCAACGCAATACGACCAAGCGACTTCATACAATCCCTTCCTTTCTTTGTTTTGCGTTGCAAGATGGGGGGATTGTTCGGTATTGACCGGGCGTGCGGAAGTGTTGAGAGGTGACTGTCTGGTGTCCAACGGTGCCATGCCCCGGTTAATGACGGGTGGCGAAAAACGCTGGTTACCTATACTGGGATCAATATTGGCCACTGAAGAACCCGTTAGTCTTTGATTCATCGCAGATCAGTTATGGCTCCGGACAGGATGTTCGGTTCCACAGGTCATTGAGGACGCCATGTATAGAATGAGTTCAGGCTATGCCAGCGTGCTGGTAAATACGCTCTCGGCTCAAGGACTGGATGTTGCCAGTCTGTGTCGGGAGGCTGGACTAGACATGAAGCTTGCGAACAAACCAGGAGCGTTTTGCGAGCGAAGGGCGATTTATCGATTATGGGATCTGGCCGCTCAGGCCTCGGGCGATCCGGACATCGGCTTGAAGGCCTATGGAAGTTTCCACCCCGGTAGCTTTCAGATCGTCGGCTACACCATGATGTCCAGCCTGAATCTGAAAAAAGCCCTTGAGCGCCTGGTCCGTTTCAGTCCGTTGATTGGCACCGGATTCAGCCTTTTCTTTACATCGGAACTGCAGAGTTACCGACTTTCCGGCCTCGATCATCACCAAAAAGGTTCGGTCAAGCCTCGCCAATACACCGATGCGGCGCTGGCTTCGTTGCTGGGCTTCTGCCGTAAGCTGGCGGGCGGTCACTCACCGCAACCCTTGAGTGTAGAGTTCACCTATCCCGAACCTGAAGACACCTCCGAGCATCGACGGTTGTTTGGCTGCGACCTGCGTTTCGACGCGGCTTACGACAGCATTTTGTTTGATGGGCAGGAGCTGCTGCGTCCGTTGAGCATGGCCAACGAAGCGCTGGCGGTGCTGCATGACAGTTTTGCCGAGGCGCAACTGGATCTGCTGTTTGGTTTTTGCATCGTCGGCAGGATTCGCGCGCTGATTACCGAGCGCTTGAGTCAGGGCCAGGGGCAATGCGATATGGAGTCGATCGCGGCGGCATTGAACGTTAGCAAGCGCACGCTGCAACGCGCGCTGGAAAAGGAAGGGACGCAATTCAAGGACGTGCAGAACGCTGTGCGCCGGCAATTGGCCGACTTCTACCTGCGCCATTCTCACTTCAACATGAAGCATGTCGCGTATCTCCTTGGTTTTCATGATCACAGCAGCTTTAACAAAGCCTGTAGCCGCTGGTTTGGCATGACACCCGGTCAGTATCGGGCCGATGAATCGTTGGCAATCGAGGAGGCCGCGCCGGTCTGACACGGCCTCCCGTCAGCGTTCAACGCTATTTCATCGGAGGTTTTTTTACGGCTTTCTTGCCCTTGGCAGGTTTGCGCACCGGACTCGCCACCTTGGCGATGGGGTCTGGGGTCACTGCGGGGATTTTCTGCCTGATCGGCTCAGGGATGAGCACCGGGATGGCTTGCTTGATCGGCTCTGGCGTTATCGCCGGGACTTTCACTTCGATGGCATCGGCTGCACCGGGTGGTTGGGTCAGGCTGAAACCTGGCAGCGGAACGTCGAGTAGCGTGTGCAGTTCACACCAGCATGGGTTGTTTGCGCCGCTGGTCAGCAGTTCCGGCAGTAAATTGGCGACGGCCGCCAGCACTTGTTGACGCTCTTGGGCCTCAATCAGCATCAAGGGCAGGCTGTGCAGGCTTTCTTGCGGGTGGGTGGCGACCAGCAGTTTTTGCAGGCGCAGGGTTTCGCGCAGATCAAGCGGCTTGGCACTGTAGTCCCGGAGCAGCACCTGCAGTTGCAGGATCAATTTCTCGACGCTTTCCTTGCCCGGTTCGTCGCTGTCGCGGCCCAGCAGGAACAGGATCCGTATCAAGGCTTCCATCAGACCGCCAAGGGGCAGGGCATCCTGCAGGCGCTCGGTCAGAACCTGGTCGTGCTGCTTGGCGTGTTCCTGCAGATTTCGCCCGGGTGCATTGCCGGCGAGGCTATTGAGCACGCCATACACGCCGTAGAAACACATTTCGTGAGCCGCATCACGCAGATCCCGATAGCCGTTCAAGGCGTCCTGCACCTGGTTGGAAAACAGTTCTTGCCAGAGCAGCAACGGGTTGTTCTGGCTGACGGGATAACGATCCTTGCTCACTTGGGCGGCACTGCCAGCCAGCCACCACAGCGCCGGGTTCAAACTGCTCCAGGCCACTTGCTGCTGATGGAAAGGGTGCGCGCGGCGCAGCAGTTCGGCGCTCGGTTCGTTGATCAGCTGGCGCAACCATGGGCGTATGAATTCGTCGTACGCGCTGTTGTTGATGGCGGATGCGCGCTGGACCAGCGCAAATTCGCGATCGTCATCACGGGGCGGCTTCACTTCGCCATGGATGTCGGCGATACGCCGGCGCTCGAAACGCACGGCATACGGCGTCGCCGAGTGCTCCGGCAGGTCTTCGATCAGCATTTCATAGAGCCCGGACGGCAGCGCATTGATCGCATCGACCGCACCCAGCAGCTCACGGTGCTCACGCCGCGCCACTTCGCCGGACACGAAGATGCCCAGGTGACCGATGCTCGCATGTCGCAGGTAAACGATGGTGCGTTCGGCATTTTGCAATGCGAGATCGCTGGGGTAGACGTCGGTGATCCAGTCCAGCGCCTGCTGCGGGGAGGTGATGTTGTCGCCATAGGAACAGAACACCACCACCGGCACTTCGATCAATTTGAGGTCAAGCCCGCTGCTCTTGCGCCCCAGGCCACCGGACAGCTGATTACCGATGAACAGGTCGTCGACAATCATCTCGATCTCTTCGCTATTGAGCAGGGTCGGGCTGCCCCACCAGCGTTCGAAATCCAGAAAGCGTGCGGCCTCGCTGTCGACCTCACTGAACAGGTGGTAGTACTTGCCCCACCAGGTGTTGGCCGGGTCCAGGTTTTCGAAATTGCTCACCAGCCAGGTGCCGTCGAAACGGTCATTACCGAGGTCGCTCCCCAGTCGCGCCATCCAGCCACCGCCCAGCAAACCGCCGGTGTAGCGCATCGGATTGCGGCCATTGACGCCGGCCCAGTACGACAACGGCGCACCGTTGACGATGATCAGCCCCGGCAACTCTGGCCGAGTGGCCGCCAGGCCCATTAACGCCCAGCCCGCCTGGCAGTTACCAATGACGACAGGTTTGGCGCTGTCCGGATGCCGGGTGCTGACGACCTCGATGAACCGTGCCTGGGCGTCTGTGATATCGGCAAGGGTTTGCCCCGGGCGTGGCGAGTGACTGAAGGCGATGAAGTAGGTGGGATGGCCGGCTCTCAGGCTTTCGCCGATGACCGAATCCTGTTTGAAACCGCCGATCCCCGAGCCGTGACCGCCGCGGGGGTCAATGATGATCACGGGCTGTTTTTTGCTGTCGATCTGTTGCCCCGGGCCACCGAGGATTTGCAACAACGAATAGTTGACCGCACGGGGCAGGTCTTCACCAGCGACCAGCGTTTCATGATTGAACTTGAGCAGCAGCGGATACCCGGCGCGTTCGTGGGCCAGGGTGTTGTCGCCGCGCTGACGCAAGGTGTCCCAGAACAGCACACTGCGCTGGCCAAGGTCAGTGAAGTATTCCTGCCAGTCAGCGGGTGTCGGCTGTCTGAGTTGCCCAAGACTTAAAGGCGCGAAGGTTTTTGCCTGGCGCTTCTGCACGGCGTCGAGGACGTTGTGGGTATTGAGGCGTTGCAGATGATTAAGGTGTTCGAACAAGCCGGCGGGTTCGCTACGCGCTTCATCTTGCAGCGCAATATATGCTTCCTGACCCATGGTGATCTCCTGCTGCTATGCATGGGAACCTGCGCATCTGAACCCTTTAATTAAAGAGGGTCAGGCGGGCCGTTCTATGAGCAGGAGTCTACAGCGAATAAGGATGGCGTTAGCAACGTTTATTTTGCACCGCACAAAAATAGGCGTTGCCAAATGGTTTTGTGCACTGCAATATCAAGGCTAACGCGATGACTGGCCGGATCGCTATCGCGTCCTCAGGCCCATAAGGGCCTTCCAGTACCAGGAGATTCAAGCATGTCTTTTTTCAATTCGGAAAAACTGCAAACCGCTCAGAAAGCCAACCTCGACCTTTTGCAGCAAATCAGCGGCAAAGTGTTCGCCAGCGTTGAACAGCTCAGCCAGTTGCAGTTCAAGGCACTGCGCGACTCCACCGAAGAGCACTTCGAAGGAGTTCGCAAGCTGCTGGCCGTCCGTGATCCACAAGGTTTCGCCGAGCTGCAGGCGTCTTTCACCCAGCCGAGCGCGCAAACCGAACGTCTGGCCGAATTCAATCGTCAGGTTCAAGCACTGATCGTGGGTACTCAGTCGGACATCGCCAAATTGACCTCGAGTCAGGTCGAAGCGGGCACCCAGCAGCTGCATGAGTTCGTTGAAACCATCAGCAAGAATGCACCGGCCGGCTCCGAGCCTGTTGTGGCCGCGTTCAAGTCGGGCCTGGCGAATGCCGGTACTGTGTTCGAAAGCGCACAGAAAGCCGTAAAACAGGCTGCCGATGTGGCTCAGAGTGGTTTCGATGCAGCGACTGCCGCGGGCACCAAAGCTGCCCCGGAAGCCAGCGCCAAGCCTAACAGCGGTAACAAGTAAGTCACGTCAGGCCAGCGGCACCAATGGCGATGGGTTTATTCCCCATCGCCATTTTTTTTGCCGCGGAAACCTGGGCGGGGCGGCTCAGGTTCACGCTGATACCAGTCGTCTGATCCAGTCCAGCAGTACGCTGGGCAACAATTCTGGTCTGTGCAGCAAGGCATATTGCCGCGAGCCGAATACCGCCGGCAGGTAATTCGCCGCCTGGCGGTCGATGGTCAGACAGAAGGGATAGATGCCTTGGAGCTTGGCTTCGGTCACGGCCTGACGCATGTCTTCTACGCCATAGCGGCCTTCGTACTGGTCAACATCGTTCGGCTTGCCGTCGGAGAGCAGTAACAAGAGACGGTGCGTGGCGGCTTCGCGCATCAGCAATGTGCTGGCGTGGCGCAGGGCGGTGCCGGCCCGGGTATAGCGTTCCGGTTCGAGGGCGGCAATGCGCCGACCGACTTCATCGCTGTAGCGCTCATCGAATGCTTTCAGCATACGGATCGTGACCCGCTGCGGCCCTTCGCCGGAAAACGCCAGCACGCTATAAGGCTCGCCCAGGCTCTCCAACGCCAGACAGACCAGTAGCAACGCCTCGCGCTCGACATCAATGACCCGACGATGGTGCGACAGCCAGCTGTCCGTGGAGCCGCTGATGTCGATCAGCAACATGATCGCCATGTCGCGTCGTCCACGGCGCTGGGTCTGATACAGCGCCTGCGGCATGCTCAGGCCGGCGCGGGACTCGGCACAACCGTCGATATACGCCTCCAGATCGATATCGTCACCTTCCCATTGTTTGCGCAGCCTAACGCGTTGGGCTCGCAGGCTTTCGAACTGCCGGCGGATCGCATCGAGCACCGGACGGTGAGTGTCGAGGGTTTGCTCGACCCACTGTTGCGGGCCTTGCAGGGAGGGACACAGTTGCAGAGTCGCACCCGGATCACGGTAGGCTTGGCGACGGTAATCCCACTCGGGGTAGCTGATTGCATGGTTGGCCAGATCCTGTGCACCGCGCTGAGCGCGGGTCTGTGGCGGGTCGTCGGACAACAGCACCTCTTTCGGGCGACCTGCCGTAATCACCAATCGGGCTTCGTTGAGTTCAGACAATGACTCGGCAAAATCAGCCGCCGGGGTGTCGGTATCCCGGTCGGCAGGGCGCTGCATTCCCATGGGGTCTTCGGCCTTTTCCAGCGGTTCGGCGGGCTGCACCATCCACAGGCCTTGTTCCTGATCGTCGTCCTCGTCGGCACAGGCCTCGCGCACAGTGGGCTGACGGGCGAGGCGGGCGCTACGGGGCAGGTTGTCGGTGGTGTCGATTTCGTCGGGCAAGGGTGACACCTTCATACCCACCGGCGGCTCGCGCAGGTCGCCGGTCCAGGCATCGAGCAGCAACAGATGAGCGCCGAGACCGTGAGATTCGTCGACGGACAAGAGGCGTCTTGCGAGGGTTTCTGAATGTTGTACCGAGTCGACCGTATTGGCGGGTATCTCCAGCCCTTCCAGAGGCGTGCCGCATTCGCTACTCAGCAGTAAACGAAGGACGTTTTCCAAGGGTTGTCGATGATTGGGAAAAGCGTGAAGCGGCGGGCGAGTCGCCAGGGCATGTCGGCGCAAACCATGGATCGATGGCGCCAATCCCGGCAACAGTCGCCCCAAATCCGTATCGGCGGCCCAGGCTTCCAGAAGCAGATAGACGCTGCGCTGCATCGGGTTGTCGAGGGCTGACAGGGCGCTGGCACTGCCTCTGTGGGCACGCATCGCCTGTTGCAAGGCCAGGGTTTTATAGCGTTGCAGCGTGAGCGGACCCTCGTGGCTGCCCAAGTCCTGCGGCAGCCAAATAGTCACGCCATCGGTCGCCGGGACAGCGCTTTGCCGACACGGCTTTTCGTGACGCAGCAAAAACTTTTTCAGCAGCGTGGGGGGCGAGGGTGGTTGCGCGACGCGCAGCGGATAGTGGGTGTCGAACACGGCCTTGATCAGTAAATCGAGGTGTTGTGCGACATCCCCGAGGGTGATGATTTTTGCAGCGTCCGAGGGGGGCCGGTGACGACGCCACAACGCCTGCGCATACACCGTCGCGTGGCGTGCGACGTCAGTGATGAGGTCCTCGGCTTCGGCCATCTAGATAAACGTCAGGTCAACGAGATCGCGCATGGCCGCGACCAGCACCGCGTCATCGGACAGCGGCGAGATCAGCGCGACCCGGCAGGCGATGGGTGCAGCAATGCCGTGGGTGATCAGCCGTGCGGTGGCGATCAGCAGACGGGTACTGGGGACTTCCGCCAGGCCCCGGTCCTGCAAGGCACGTAACCGGTGAGCGAGGGTGACCAGGGCGTGGGCGGTGGCGTAGTCGGTTCCACCCTCATGGATGACGATGGCGATTTCGCGCTCGGCCGGCGGGAAGTCAAAATCCAGCGCCACAAAGCGCTGTCGAGTACTCGGTTTCAAATCCTTGAGTATTCGTTGGTAGCCGGGGTTGTAGGACACCACGAGTTGAAAGTGTGGTGAGGCTTCGAGGATCTCGCCGATTTTGTCCAGTGGCAGAATCCGCCGGTGGTCGGTCAGCGGGTGCAGGACGACAATCGTGTCTTGCCGTGCTTCGACCACTTCGTCCAGGTAACAGATAGCGCCTTCGCGCACGGCTCGGGTCAGAGGGCCTTCCGTCCAATGGGTGCCCTGGTGACCGATCAGGAAACGCCCGACCAGGTCGCTGGCACTCAGATCGTCATGGCAGGAAATAGTGATCAACGGGCGTTTGAGTCGCCACGCCATGTGTTCGACAAAACGGGTCTTGCCACAACCGGTGGGGCCTTTGAGCATGACGGCCAGTTGCTGCGCATGGCATTGCTCGAAGATTGCCACCTCGTCGCCGCTGGGCTGGTAATAGGGTTCAGCTTGCAGCGCTGCGGGTTCGGCGTGCATCAGCGAACGTTCCATCACAACGCCGCGCCTGAGGCTTGAGGTGTGGCCAGGACCGGATCGGCTTCATCGACATTGAAGTCCGGCGCATGGCGGAAAAATTCGAAGATGAACAGCCCGGCACCCAGGCTGAACATCGAAGCCGTCGCCACCAGCATCAGGAAGTGCACCTGAATTTTCAGCTGCACGTCCAGGTAACCCAGGCCGAGAATGCGCTCCAGGTACACCTGACCAATGCCCGCCGTGGCAAATGACAGGGTCATGCCGAACATTCCTCCCAACTGCAGCCAGAACGCCCAGTAACCGATACTGCTTTCCTCCACCGGACGACGGGTCATGCCGGGTAACGCATAGGTGATCATCGCCAGGACAATCATGGCGTAGGCGCCATAGAAGGCCGCGTGACCATGCATGGCGGTAATCAGGGTGCCGTGGGTCCATTTGTTGACGTCGGGAAAGGTATGAGCCAACCCCAGCAGGCCGGCGCCGAACATGGTGAACACGGCGCTGCCCAAGGTCCAGTGCAAGGCCAGTTTGTTAGGGTGAGAGAGGCCGGAGCGGCGCATCGCGTTGTAGGCATAGATCGCCATGCCAATCAGCGCCATCGGCTCAAGCGCACTGAAGAAACCGCCCAGTGGCAGCCAGTAATGGGGAACGCCGATCCAGTAATAATGGTGTGCGGTGCCCAGAATACCGGCAATGAACACCAGCCCGACGATCACGTACAGCCACTTCTCCATCACCTCGCGGTCAGCACCGGAGAGCCGGATCAGCAGATAGGCAAGAAAGCCGCCCTGGATCATCTCCCAAACACCTTCGACCCACAGGTGGATGGTCCACCAGCGGTAATAGATCGACACCACGTAATTTTCATAGTGCAGCAGCGCCGGCAGAAAGAGCACGGCGGCGCTGGCCAGGCCTAGCAGCAGGACGCCCTCGGTGGCGGTGAAACGCCCGGCTTTCTTGATCGTCATGCCAATGTTGTAGAGGAACATCAGCATGCAAATCACG
Source organism: Pseudomonas sp. NPDC089918 (assembly GCF_050280605.1). Classification (NCBI taxonomy): domain Bacteria; kingdom Pseudomonadati; phylum Pseudomonadota; class Gammaproteobacteria; order Pseudomonadales; family Pseudomonadaceae; genus Pseudomonas; species Pseudomonas sp. NPDC089918. The sequence continues at coordinate 97,966 of NZ_JBNNVP010000007.1, forward strand.
ATCACGATCTTGTGGGGCAGCGGCTGTTCGAGCAGCTTGTTCCCGGTGCCATAACCGAACAGGTAACCCAGAACGGCGGTGACACCCATGGCCGTCCACAACCCGAGCTGGATGTAGGCCAGTTTGGTGCTGTGCAACTCGCCACGGGATTCGTCCGGCACCATCCAGTAGGTCGCCCCCATGAACCCGGTCAGCACCCAGACGATCAACAGATTGGTATGAATGGACTTGGTGACATCGAATGGCAAGAGGTTCAGCAGCGGATCCGGCCCGAGGTATTTGGCCGCCGAGAGCAGGCCGAAGACCAGTTGCAGGCCGAACAGCACCATGGCAACGGCGAAATACCAGTAGGCGACGGATTGAGATCTGTAGCGCATGGTCATCCCCTGCGGTTACTGGAACGACGCCAGATAGGCGACCAGTTGATCGATCTGTTCGGGCGTTAGCGATTTGGTGAAGGTGTCCGGCATGAAGGACATACCGTTGGCGGAAAACATGTCGCCCGGATGCAGGTAAACACTCGGCGTGACGATGGATTCGCGGATGAAGCCTTCGGCGTCCTTGGCCTTGCCCTTGTAGTCAGGCGAGGCGATGACCTGCTTGGCCCGACTGGCCAAGCCGGCCAGTGATGGCCCGGCGAGGTTGACGCCCGGCGCAATCGAGTGGCAAGCGCTGCACACCGGCGTTGCGGTCGTTCGAAACAACGCCTCGCCCAGGGCGATCGGGTCTTCCTTGCCGGACACCGGGCGGGCGGCGGGAGGTGGTTGGTCGCCGCCGGTGGCATTCTGCTGTGCCACGGTGAGGTCCATGCCGGGGATCGACGCACCGGTCACCAGAATCGGGCGCGGTGGCCAGCCTTGATTGTCGACCTTGCTCACCCAGTCGAGGAAGGCGATCAAATCGGCGATTTCCCCATCGCCGAGTTTCAGGTTCGGCATCAGACGACGATGGCGTTTCTCGTCATAGAACTTTGAGGGGTCTTTGAGGAACGCAGTGAGATAAGGGGTGCCGCGCTGCTGGGTGATTTTCGTCAGGTCCGGGGCGTAATAAGCCCCCTCGCCAAACAAGGTGTGGCAATTGATGCAATTGTATTGATGCCAGACATCCTTGCCGCGAGTCACCTGGGGCGTGATCTGTTGAGCGTTGGTCAGTGTGGGAAATTGCCGGTGACTATCAACGGTCATGCCCAGAAACACCACAGCGGCGATCGCCGTCGATATCAGCGCGAATGAGCGTGTCTGGCGTTTGTTCATTGCGAACTCCCTATACGCCGATGCCGGTCCAATAGGTGATGCCGATCACTGCGGCATAGACGACCGCGCTGGCCATCAGCACGAGCACTGCATAGCTGACGAGCTTCAAGACTGTTTGCACGACTGCCTCCCAATGTGAAAGTGCAGGTGGAAAGTGCAGGGTCATTCGCGTTACGCATCAAGTACTAATGCGCGCGAAAGAGCGTTAGCCCGCTGCACTGACGATTGCTTGAAATCCGCATTCGAACAACTGCGAACAGGCGCTAAAGATTGACGACTTCACCAAGCCTTGCGTTCAAGTGCCATGGTTCAGTGGGGGTGGCAGGATGACTGTGAGCCTAGTAGACGTCGCGTGACTGTCAATGACTGGGGTGTACTTCATTCACCGTCTTTTTTCTTTCCGCCATCAGCGTCTGGCTTGCCGCCGAACATGCCGAACAGGTTCTGGGTGTTCAGGTACAGCGCCTTGGACTGATCGACATACTGACGCATCAAATCCTGCATCACCGGCGCTTGCTGATGCATGAAGGTGCTCCAGGCCTCGGATGATTGCGCACCGGTCTGGGACTGGATGTCGATTACGGTCTGAATGCTCTTGTCCAGGTAACTGCCGAGTACGCCCTGATAAGGGCCGTAGAACTGGATAATCCCCATCAGCATCTCGCTGGTGAAGATCGGCTCACCGCCGCTTTCGGCTTCCAGAATCACTTGCAGCAAGATGCTGCGCGTCAGATCCTCGCCGCTCTTGGCATCGACCACCTGAAAGGCAATTTTGTCGACCACCAACTGGCGTATGTCCGCCAGCGTCAAATGACTGCTGGTGTGGGTGTCATACAGTCGGCGATTGGGGTACTTCTTGATCAGGCGTGGGGTGGTATCAGTCATGCGGGGCGTCTCGCGGCGGGCCTGGTTTGCAGGCATCTTAACCTACTCTGGCCCACTGCCGAGGATGATCGTTCCCACGCTCTGCGTACCGATAGTTCCCACGCTCCGCGTGGGAATTCATCCTCGGACGCTCTGCGTCCGCTCTTGGGACGCGGAGCGTCCCGGGCTGCATTCCCACGCGGAGCGTGGGAACGATCAGGGGAGGAGTGCTTGCTTACCAGATCGGCAAGGTGTAGCTGACGATCAGGCGGTTTTCATCCAGGTCGCTGCCGAAGTTTGTCGAGCGCACCGTTGCATTGCGCCACTTCACGCCGACATTCTTCAATGGCCCGCTTTGCACGACATAACCAATGTCGGTATCACGTTCCCATTCCTTGCCTTCGGGGCGATTGCCGCCCAGATCGATGTTGTCACCGGTGAGGTAACGGGTCATGAAGGTCAGGCCCGGAATGCCGATGGCCGCAAAGTTGTAGTCGTAGCGCGCCTGCCAGGACTGTTCGTCCTTGCTGGCGAAGTCGCCGATCTGCACGAAGTTCACCAGGAACGCATCGGTGCCGTTGACGTAGGCGTAGCCGGTGTCGCCGCTCATGCCTTGATAACCCAGACCCAACCCATGCCCGCCGAGGCTGTAGGTGAACATCGCGCCAATCGCATTGTTATCGACATTGCTGCCGCCATCATCCGTGGAGCGGGCGAAGCGCAGATCCGTCTTCAGCGACTGGCCGGTGGTGACTGGCAACACGTAGGTCAGGTTGACCAGGTGCTGGCTGTAGAAGTTGTCGAGGTGGCCGTAGCTGTAGCCGGTGGCGAGGTTGCTGGTCCATTTGTAGTTCAGGCTGGCGAAATCGAAGCTGTTGCTATCGAGATGACGCGTGGTGATGCCCTTGGCGCCGGTGCGGGTGATGCCCATGTCCTCGTAGTCCGAGGAGTCGCGCTGATTGACCTGTGTCAGTCGCCCGGCATCCACCGTCAGGCCTTCGAGTTCCAGCGACGTCAGCTGACCGCCTTCGAAGGTTTGTGGCAACAGCCGTGAATCGTTGGCCAGTACCGTCGGCAGTTTCGGCAACAGCGTGCCGAGTTTCAGCGTACTTTTCGAGGCACGCACTTTGGCCGTCAGGCCCAGTTCGCCGTACTCGTCCTGTGCACCTTTGCTCGTGTCGCGGTGACGTTTGAGCAGGCCGGAGCCTGCGCGATCAGGGCTGGAATCGAGCTTGACGCCGAGCAGGCCAATGGCATCGAAACCCACGCCGATCAAACCGTCGGTAAATCCCGATTCGTAGCGCAGCAGGAAACCTTGCGCCCATTCCTCTTGTTTGGATTGCGCAGCGTTGTCCTGGCGATAGTCGCGATTGAAATAGAAGTTGCGCAGCTCCAGACTGGCCTTGCTGTCTTTGACAAAGTCAGCAGCGGCGGGGGCCGAGAGGCTGATGACGCCGCCGGCCAGCAATAATCGGGTAGCGAGGATGCGGGTGTTGCGGTCCATGGTGAAGCCCCTTTGTTTTTATTATGGAAAGACAGGTCCCGCGGCCCTCGCCAGGTGGGCGAGGGCTTATCAATAAAAAAACGCGAACGCCAAAAAGAGAGGAGCGTGGCGCCGCGTGGGTTCAATCGTTAGAACTGTTCGGCGCTCAGGCCAAACAAGGAGGCACTGCCCGCGCGGATGGATTGCTCCAGGCTCAAAATGCGCGGCAGCAAGCGGTGAATGTAGAAGTCGGCGGTGGCGATTTTCGCGCCATAAAACCCTGCATCTTCGGGCAGCTTTTGCTTGGCAACCTGTGCCATGCGCGCCCAGAGCCAGGCGTAGGCGACGTAACCGAACAGGTGCAAATACTCCACCGAAGCAGCGCCGACTTCGTTGCGATTGCTGGTCGCCTGGTCCTGCAGCCAGTCGCTCAGGTCTTCCAGACGCTGCACGGCATCGAACAGTTGAGCGGAGTAGGGCGCGTCGGGCTGAAGGGCGAAATGGCGGATCTCGCCGGTGAACTGACGCAGCGCGGAGCCCTTATCGGCGAGCACTTTGCGTCCAAGCAAGTCCAGGGCCTGAATGCCGTTGGTGCCTTCGTAGATCTGCGCAATGCGCACGTCGCGGACCAATTGTTCCTGGCCCCATTCGCGGATGTAGCCATGGCCGCCGAACACTTGCTGGCCGTTGATGCAGCTTTCCAGGCCGGTGTCGGTGAAGAACGCCTTGGCCACCGGCGTCAGCAGCGCAACCAGGGTTTGCGCGTTGTCCCGTTCCTGGACGTCATCGGAAAACTTCGCCAGATCGAGTTGCTGGCCGACATAACTGGCGAACGCGCGGCCGCCTTCGGTCATGGCTTTCATGCTCAGCAGCATGCGGCGCACATCGGGGTGGACGATGATCGGATCGGCCACTTTGTCCGGGGCAATGGCACCGGTCGGCGCGCGGCTCTGAACCCGTTCACGTGCATAGGCGACGGCGCTCTGATAGGACGCTTCGGCGCAGCCAATGCCCTGAATGCCGATGGACAAGCGCTCGTAGTTCATCATGGTGAACATCGCCGCCAGGCCTTTGTTGGCTTCGCCGACCAGCCAGCCGCTGGCGCCGTCAAAGTTCATCACGCAGGTGGCCGAGGCCTTGATGCCCATCTTGTGTTCGATGGAGCCGCAACTCACGGCATTGGCATCGCCGAGGGAGCCGTCTGCATTGACCAGCACTTTGGGCACGACGAACAGTGAGATGCCTTTCGGTCCCGCCGGTGCGTCCGGCAGTTTGGCCAGCACCAGATGGACAATGTTTTCAGTCAGGTCCTGATCGCCACCGGTGATGAAGATCTTGCTGCCGGTGATGTTGAAGCTGCCGTCGGCCTGAGGTTCGGCGCGGGTGCGGATAATCCCCAGGTCGGTGCCAGCGTGGGCTTCGGTCAGGCACATGGAACCGGCCCAGCGGCCTTCGTACATTGGCGGCAGGTAAAGGTTTTTCAGGGTGTCACTGGCGTGGGCATCCAACGCCAGGCAGGCACCGGAACTCAACGCCGAATACAGCGCGAAGCTGGAGTTGGCGCCATAAAGCATTTCTTCGAACTGCACGGCGAGCATCTTCGGCATGCCCAGACCGCCAAAATCAGCGTTGCCTGACAGGCCCACCCAGCCGCCTTCGATGTAGGTGGCATAAGCCTGTTTGAAACCGATCGGCGTGCTGACCTGGCCATCGGCCCACTGGGCGCCTTCCTCGTCGCCACTGCGATTCAATGGCGCAATCAGGTGCGAGGTGACTTTGGCCGCCTCCTCAAGAATGGCGTCAGCGGTGGCGGCGTCGACACTGTCGGCCAGGGCTGGCAGGCGTGCCCACAGGGCCGGGGCGTCGAACACTTCATGCAGCACAAAGCGCATGTCGCGCAGCGGGGCGTTGAATTCGGGCATAACGTGAACCTCAAAAGGTTGTGCAATGGGCACGGCGTCGCTTGAAGCGGGCCGCGCCCTTTCAATCAATGAGCGGAAGCGCTGGCGGCACCGAGGCCGGTCTGGGCGCGGACAAACTGGTCGGCGTAAGCGTCACGCTCCTTGTCGGCCCGCACGCTGCGGTCGAGTTTCGACACCACGACGATCACGAAGAACGCCAGTGGCATGGAGAACAGCGCCGGGTGGTCGTACGGGAAGATCGCCTGTGCATGGCCGAGCACGGTGACCCAGACCGCTGGCGAGAGAATCACCAGGACCAGCGCGCAGATCAGCCCGGCGAAACCACCGATGATTGCGCCTTTGGTGGTCAAGCCTTTCCAGTACATGGCCATGATCAGCACCGGGAAGTTGGTCGACGCGGCGATGCCGAAGGTCAGGCCTACCAGGAACGCGACGTTCATCTTCTCGAACAGAATGCCCAGCAGAATCGCGATGATGCCAAGGCCCACGGTGGCCATGCGGGTCACGCGCATTTCCTGTTTCTCGCTGGCTTTGCCCTTCTTGAACACCGTGGCGTAGAGGTCGTGGGAAATCGCCGAAGCACCGGCCAGGGCCAGCCCGGAAACCACCGCAAGGATGGTGGCGAAGGCCACGGCCGAGAGGAAACCGAAGAACAGGTTGCCACCGACCGCTTTGGCCAGGTGCATGGCGACCATGTTGCCGCCACCAATCAAGATGCCGCCAACTTCGCCATTGACGTAGTACTGCGGGTCGGTGCCGATGATCACCATCGCGGCGAAGCCCAGGGTGCATACCACCAGGAAGAAGAAGCCAATGAAACCGGTGGCGTAGAACACCGATTTACGCGCTTCCTTGGCGTTAGGCACGGTGAAGAAACGCATCAGAATGTGCGGCAGGCCGGCAATCCCGAACACCAGGCCCAGCGACATTGAAGCGGTGTTGATCGGGTCGGCGAGCATTGAGCCTGGGCCCATGATGTTCCAGCCACTGGCGTGCGCCTGGACAGCTTTGTCCGCGAGGGTTTCGTAGCTGAAGCCGAACTGCGACATGGCCATGAATGCCAAAGTCGTGCCGCCGGCAAGTAGCAGCACGGCCTTGATGATCTGCACCCAGGTGGTGGCGATCATGCCGCCGAAAATCACATACACCAGCATCAGCGCGCCGACGATCACCACGGCTACCGGGTAGTCGAGGCCGAACAGCAACTTGATCAACTGACCCGCACCGACCATCTGCACGATCAGGTAGCAGCACACCACCGTCAGTGAACCGAAGGCGGCGAAGATCCGCACTTTGTTCTGGTCCAGGCGATAGGACACGATGTCGGCAAAGGTGTAGCGCCCCAGGTTGCGCAAGCGCTCAGCCATCAGGAAGGTGATGATCGGCCAGCCAACAAAGAAGCCGATGGTATAGATGAAGCCATCGTAGCCCTTGGCGAACACCAGGCTGGACAGCCCCAGCAGCGTGGCGGCGGACATGTAGTCACCGGCAATTGCCAGACCGTTCTGGAACCCGGTGATGCCACCGCCCGCGGTGTAGAAATCAGACGTGGATTTGGTTTGCCGTGCGGCCCACCAAGTGATGGCCAATGTGCCCAGTACGAAGACGAAGAACATGCCGATCGCATGCAGGTTGAGCGGTTGTTTTTCCACTGCACCCAGCGTGGGCGCAGCCAGCACAATGGAAGCCGGCAATAGCCCGGCAGCGGCGAGGAGAAGTTTACGCAGCAGAGTCATCACTTGCTCTCCTCGAGAATGGCGGCGCCCAGTGCATCGAAACGCGTGTTGGCGCTGTAGACGTACCAACCGGTCAGTAGCCAGGAAAAAATGATGATCGCCGCGCCAACCGGCATGCCCAGGGTCAACATCCGATGCTCGGCGAGCGGCGCATGCAGCCACTGCGGGGCAAACGCCACCACCAGCATGAACGCGTAGTAAGTGCCCAGCACCGCAGCACTGAGTGACCAGGCCAGGCGCGAACGGCTGCTCACCAATTGAAGGAATTTGGGGTTGGACCGAATGCGTTCACAGCGTTGGGTATCGGTTGAATGAATGTCGATCATGGGTGGCTCCACATTGTTTTTGTTATCAGTGTGTAGGTCAGGGGCAGGGCCAAATTCAGCCTGCACGAGCCCGAAGCGGCAGGTAAAACACCTGCCGCTTGGTGGGTACGACGTTGATTCGGTTAGAGCGCTTTGGCCCGGTCGCGCAGAACGTACTTCTGGATCTTGCCGGTTGAAGTCTTCGGCAGCAGGGTGAAAATCACCGTGCGCGGGACTTTGAAACCGGCCAGGTGTTCGCGACAGAAACTGATGATGTCGGCCTCGCGAACGTCCTGGTGATCAGCCTTCAATGTGATAAAGGCGCAGGGCGTTTCACCCCACTTCTCATCAGGGCGGGCGACGACGGCCGCTTCCATGACGGCTGGATGGCGATAGAGCACACCTTCCAGCTCGATGGTGGAAATGTTCTCACCGCCGGAAATGATGATGTCCTTGAGTCGGTCCTTGATCTCGACGTAACCGTTCGGATGACACACCGCCAGGTCGCCGGTGTGGAACCAGCCGCCGTCGAACGCTTCGGCTGTGGCGGTCGGGTTCTTCAGGTAACCCTTCATCACGGTGTTGCCACGCATGAAGATCTCTCCGATGGTCTGACCGTCTCGCGGGGTCGGCTCCAGCGTCTTCGAATCGCCAACCATCACGCCTTCGAGCGTCGGGTAGCGCACGCCCTGACGGGATTTGATTTGCGCCCGTTCGTCCAGCGGCAACTCATCCCATTCGGCATGCCAGGCGCAGAGCGTCACCGGGCCATAGGTTTCGGTCAGGCCATAGACGTGGGTGACCTTGATGCCCATTTGTTCCACGGCACCGATCACTTTGGCCGGTGGTGCGGCACCGGCGACCATTGCGTTGACCGGGTGATCGATCGCCGCTTTAGCTGATTCCGGCATGTTGACCAAGGCATTGAGCACGATCGGCGCAGCGCACAGATGGGTGACCTGATGCTCGCGGATCAGCGTGAGAATTTTCTGTGGATCGACGCGGCGCAGAAACACATGCACACCGGCCATGGCGGTGATGATCCACGGGTAGCACCAACCGTTGCAATGGAACATTGGCAAGGTCCAGAGGTACACCGGATGGTTGCCCATAGCCCAAGTCATCTGGTTGCCCAATGAGTTCAGGTAGGCACCGCGATGGTGGTAAACCACGCCCTTGGGGTTGCCGGTGGTGCCGGAGGTGTAATTCAGCGAGATGGCTTGCCATTCATCATCGGGCCACTGCCAGGCGAAAGCAGGGTCGCCTTCGGCCAACAGCGCTTCATAGTCCAGATCGCTGACAGCCTGGCCTTCGCCGTATTCCAGATCATTAACGTCAATGACCAATGGCGGGTGATCCAGCATGCCGATCGCCGCGTGAATCACATCATGGAACTCACGGTCGGTAATCAGCACCTTCGCTTCGCCATGCTGCAGCATGAAGGCAATGGCTTCGGCATCCAGACGCACGTTGAGCGGGTTGAGCACCGCGCCAATCATCGGCACGCCGAAATGCACTTCGAGCATCTCGGGAATGTTGGGCAACATCACCGCCACCGTGTCGTTCTTGCCGATGCCGCGACCGGCCAGCGCCGAGGCCAGGCGACGGCAGCGGGTGTAGGTCTGCGCCCAGGTGCGGCGGATCGAGCCATGGATGACGGCGGGATAGTGTGGGTAAACGCTGGCGGTGCGCTCGATGAAGCTGAGCGGAGACAAGGCAATATGGTTGACAGCCGCAGGGCCTAGCCCTTGTTCATAGATCGACATGTACGGGTACTCGGTGGCTGATTGTTAGCTCTATAGGTGACCTTGCAGCGTAGCCGCTGAAGTCGCCTTTTATGTCCGGCCTGCTTTATATAACATTCAGCTAACGATATGGAAGTACAACCTACGTCATATAGGATATGTACTATATTTGATTCTTGCGGATCTAAATGAATACAGTGACACCGCCAAGGCCGGTATATCCTTGGCTTCCCCAACGAAGCGAACCTGTGATGACCCTGACTCCCGTTCGATTGCACAGCTGGTTGCGCCTGCAGCGCGAGGGTGTGTCTTTGGCCGCCCGGGCCGATGCGTTGTGCCGTGCGCTGCAGGATTGCCCTGAGGTGCGCCGGGCGGTTTATCTGAGTTGGCAAGCCAATGCGCGGATTTACAGCCACGAGGGCGCCGCCCAGCATTTTCCACCGGGGCTGGGCGACCCTTCGCTGGCCAGCGATCAGCGGCTGTTTGATCGGCTGGCCGAAGCGGGGCGGCTGGATCTGGCGCAAGTGCGTCAACTCGATTGCTGGTTGGCCGGGCGACTGCGCCGGGCCGCTATCAGCCATGGCCAGGTGTTTGATCTGGCGTTGCAACCGGGGCAGGCGGGGTTGTTGCTGGTGGAAGTGTGCGAGGGCGTGAGTCTTGATTGGCTGGGCTGGGTGCAGGACTTGCTGACGACCTTGCTGAGCAGCGTCAACGGCATGCTGCGCGGTTCACCGCTGTTGGGGCACGACCCGCAACCGAGTCTGTTGCTCGATGCGCAGGGCAAGCCGCTGGAGTTCAATGCGGCGCTGCTGGCGTTGCTGGCCGAAAAACCGCTGACCGATGTGCTGGGTTTTTTACCGGTGAATCACCGGGTGCTGGTCCGTGCCTGCCTGGACCAGCAACGCGCCATCGAAGGGGTTGAAGCCCAGTTCGAAGCGCAGATTCTGATCTGGACGTTTATCCCCGATCCCCAGGACAACCGTGTGCTCGCCCGGTGTCGCGATGCCACGGCACAAGTGCTGGCCGAGCGTGAAGCGGCCACGGCACGGCGGCTGTACCGACTGATCATTGAAAACACCACCGACCTGATTTCCAGGCATACACCCGACGGGCGCTTTCTCGACGCCTCGCCGGCGTCCTGGACATTGCTCGGCTACTGGCCGGAGGAGTTGCGCGGGCAAATGGCCCAGGGCTTGTTCCATGGTCAGGATCTGGCCAGCCTGGTGCAGCGCGCGCGGGATGCCCTGGAGCAGGACGGTTATCACACGATGACGTATCGGATTCGCCATCGGGATGGGCATTACCTGTGGTTTGAAACCGCCAGCCGGGCGATTCGTGAGACCTATACCGGGGCGGTGGTGGAAGTGGTCAGCGTGTCCCGGGACATTACCGCCCGGGTGCACGCCGAGGAGAACAAGCGACGGCTGGCGGAAGTCGTCGAGGCCAACACCGATCCTGTGTTGTTCATCGACCCCGAGGGGCAAGTCACTTACCTCAATCCAGCGGCGCGGCGCATCCTGGGGATCGACGAACAACAACCGATGCCAGCCCTGGCAACGTTGTTCGCCAGCGGCGACCTGACTCGCCTGCAGCGTGATGGCTGGAGCAGCGCCGAACGCGACGGTGTCTGGAGCACCGATGCGCGATTGCAGCCACCGGCAGGCGGCACTTCAGTGCCGGTATCGCTGGTGCTGCTGGCGCACCGTTCGGCCGGCGGCGAGCGCTATTACTCGTTGGTGGCGCGGGACATGACCGAGCGTGAACTACGTGAAGTGCAACAGCGCCGCCATCAGGACGAACTGGCGCACACCGCGCGGTTGGTCACCCTGGGTGAATTGGCCTCGGGAATTGCACACGAAATCAACCAGCCGTTGGCGGCGGTGGTCAATTACGCCAATGCCAGCCAGCGCTATTTACAGACACTGAATTCCAATCCCCAGGCTGCCGCCAAAGTGGCGCAAGGCCTGGAGCGCATAACCCATCACGCCACGCATGCTTCAGAAGTGATCAGACGTTTGCGGGCGTTTCTGCGCAAGGGGCAACGCCGGATGCAGGCCTTGAATTTCACCGACGTCGCCCGCGAGGCCGTGCGTTTATGCGCCTGGGAGGCGAGCAATTGCCAAGTGACAATCGAGGATCGCCTACCGGATAATCTGCCGCCGATTTATGCCGACCGAGTGCTGCTGGAGCAGGTCCTGCTCAATCTCTTGCGAAATGCCATCGATGCCAACCGCGAACAACATCCAGGGCAACCCTCGCTGATCGTGATGGCTGCGGGGCAGGGCGCTGGTGCCACCGTGGAAATCAGTGTGCAAGACCAGGGGCCAGGCGTCAGCGAGCCCGAACTGGAGCAGATATTTACCCCGTTCTATACCAGCAAGGCCGATGGCCTGGGGCTCGGCTTGTCCATGAGCCGCAGCATCATCGAAGGTTTTGGTGGCGAGTTACAGGCCCGACGCCAACCTGTCGGGCTGCTGATGTGCTGCCGTTTGCCGCTGGCCGGCCCAACAAAACAACAACAGGAATAACGTAATGGCAGGTGTGACGGAGCACGTGGTGTATGTGGTCGACGATGACCAAGGCATGCTCGATTCAACCGTCTGGTTGTTGGAATCGGTAGGGCTCAAAGCCTTGCCGTTTACCAGTGGCGTGGCGTTTCTCAATGCCTGTGATGCCAGTCTTGATGCTTGCGTGCTGCTCGATGTTCGTATGCCCGGCATGGGCGGTTTGAACGTGCAGGAAGAAATGCGTGCACGTGAGCTGAACCTGCCGATCATTTTCGTCAGCGGGCACGCCGATGTGCCGATCGTGGTTCGCGCCTTCAAGGCGGGCGCCCATGACTTCATCGAGAAGCCCTACAACGAACAATTGCTGCTGGACAGCGTGCAACAGGCGCTCAGCAACTGCGCGGCAAACCGCTCGGGCAATCAGGGGCACGAAGCCTTGCAGGCGCGCTTGCTGACACTGACCCCACGGGAGCGCGATGTCTTGCTGCCGCTGGTCCAGGGTTACACCACCCGCGAGATCGCCGAGCAACTGGGCGTCAGTGCGAAAACCGTCGATCTGTATCGTTCGCGGGTGATGAAACGCATGCAGGCCAATACCTTGCCGGACCTGGTGGGCATGGCCATCGCCGCTGAACTGGTCGATCCGCTGAAGCTGCGCTGATTGCTGGCGTTTCTAATGATCGTCTATGGGGGGGGAGGATCATCCGCAGGGCAGACCGGACGTCCCACTAACGTTATGACTGCCTGAGCTTGCGCTAGCATGAAAGATGTTCAGGCCACTCGCCATTGAGAGGTTGGTCACGGGTGTGTCGAGTGTGCGTGACGGGCTCTGTCAATTGCAGAGGCCGGAGGAGGCGTGTTGAAACCATTCCAGCTCAGACCTAGCGCCTCAACCCTGAACATGTTGCGTCAAGCGTGCCTGCAACGCCGTGATGCGGTGCCGCCAACGTTAACGGAAAAAGCACTCATCCCGGGCATTCCAGATGCTCGCTACTGGCTGGACCAGGACCTGACGCCGTTCATTCGGGATGTGAGCCAGGCCAACCTTCGAGAGGCTGAGGCGCTCGCCAGCGCAGGGCTACCGAACGACATCCTGCCGCGGGCAAATATGCTGGCCGTTTCGGGCGGCGGTGATGCCGGCACATTCGCCGGGGGCATCATTGCGGGATGGACCCGGCATGGGTCTCGACCCGTGTTCAAAGTCGTCACCGGCATTAGCGCTGGCGCCCTGGTCGCCCCGTTTGCCTATCTGGGGCCCCAGTATGACGATGTCATTGTGCGTATCTGCAATGCAGTCGGTCCAAAAGACATTTTCCATGCGCGCAATATGCTGACCCGTCTCACCAGCGATGGCATGGCGCACAGCAAGCCACTGTCGCGGCTCATTGCACAGCACATCACCGCCGAGATTCTTGCGGCGATCGCGGCGGAATACGCCAAGGGACGGCTCCTGATGATCGGTACCACCGACCTTGATTCAGGGCGCCCGGTCACCTGGAACATGGGGGCTATTGCCTCCAGCCAGGCACCGGGAGCGCTCGAGCTGTTTCGCAACATCATGGTCGCGTCGATGAGTATTCCCGGTGCCGTCTCACCCGTCATGATTGATGTGGACGTTAACGGCCACCCGTTTCAGGAAATGCACGTGGACGGAGGTGTCCTTACGCAGGTGTTCCTTTACCCACCCGGCACCGTGATGGCGCTGAACCAGGTGCCGGGGGCGCGTTTGCGCCGTGAACGGCATTTCTATGTCATTCGCAACGGCAAACTGGAACTGCAATGGTCCGGAACGAAGCGCCGAACCTTGAGCATCGGCGGTCGAGCCATCAGCGCATTGATCCAGACTCAGGGGATCAGCGATCTGGACCGAATTTACCGAATTGCCCAGCAAGATGGGGCGGACTTCAATCTGGCGTACATCGGCTCCGACTTCCGCATTTCTCGCCTCCATAAGTTCGATGGCGAGTACATGAAGCGCTTGTTCAAATACGCCTTTGAACTCAGTGCCAAAGGCTATCCGTGGCATAAATCGCCGAGTACGTGAGAGACGGTCTCAGCCGATCGGCTCGGCCGTACAACTCATTTCCCCTGAGCCTGGCTTCTGGAAAAGCACCGCGTTGCCGTCTTGCCAGAAGCTGTAGTTCCCTTGGGAATCCTTGCCGGTGTATTGGGTTCCCGAATCATTCTGAACCTGACTCAGGGTGATCGAGGAGTTCGCCCACTTCAGGTACACGACACCAGGCTGCGTGTTAAAGAAAGTGGCGGCAATCAGCGCGTTTAACCCTGTACACCGAAACGCCAGGGGGCCTTCGGTGAGTCTGTCCGGATCCTTGGTTCTCGCAATGGCCGAGCCTTGGCGTAGCTGGTGCGCGCGCTCGGCATAATGGCGGATCGTACACGCCTTGGGCGCAGGGTCGGAGGCACACTGATTGCGGGCGTCGATCCAGAACTGCTGGTCGATCATGATCTTGTCCGGACGCGGTACTGCATGATCATCCGTGAGCGCCAGGCGATAAAGACGCGTCAGTTCGATATCCATCTGCATCAGTTGTGGGTCGCGACAAATCAGCTTTTCGACGGACGCCCTTGCCGTGGCGCAGTCGAAACTGGTGTGGAAGATGGGCGAAGCATTTGCACAGGTGCTCGTCGCCGCGCACACGCTGACAGCGAACAGACAGGTGAGCGTTTTCATGTTGGGTTGATTCATTACCTGATACCCGGATTGCTGTGGGATCTATTGATCCGTTGAACAGTCATTTGTTCGCATTGGGTGTATCGCAGTATAAGGCTGTATTACAGATTGGACTGGCGAGCTCGCCAGGTTGATGGACTGCAATCGAAGTGCCGGCTGAACCAGCGGGAGAAGGCGCTAAGTTCGGAAAAACCCAGAACCCCGGCGATCTCACTCAAACGTTGATTGGAATGTGCCAGATGACGCATTGCCAGCTCTGCACGCACCTGATCCAGCAGCGAGGAAAATGTTTCCCCCTCCTGCGCAAGCTTGCGATGCAGTGTTCGCCTGTCCCATCCCAAATTGGCCGCCACTTGTTCCACCGAGCAATGGCCCGTGGGCAGCACTATCCAGATCATCTGGCGCACCTGTTCAAGTAAAGCTGTTTTGGATTCTTCGCGGATACTGTCCAGATACTGATGAACATAACGGGCCATGTCCGGATCGGCACTGGGCAGTGCCTTGTCCAGATCGGTACTGCGGCAAACGATGCCATCCATCAGACTATTGAACTGCACGGAGGTGGCGAATATGCGGCGGTGTCGACTGTCGTCCATCGGCGCTGCGTGACGGAAGCAAACCATTGAAGGGTGCCAGTGGTTCCCCAGCAAGGTTTTCAGCAGGCGGTGGGTCACCCCCACTGACAGTTCCATCGCCTGACGCACCGGCAGGTTTCCCACTGTGACCTGTTCCATGCGCAAAACCACCACGCCGCCACTCTCCTCGATATTCAGCACCAGCCCCTGATTGTGGAGGAAAAGGAAGTCGCGGAACGCTTCCATGGCCGAACGGATCGTCTGTTCGTCACGCCACAGCAGCGCCAGAGGCCCCAGATTGGAGAGCTTGCGGGTTTCGGCCATGCGCAAGCCAAAATCGTCCACACCCGCTTCACGCGCCGAATTTTCGAGCAGACGTGCTACAGCTTCGTTGGGAATCTTCAAATCCGGTTGAAGCAAGCATCGGTGGTCGAGGCCGACGAGGCGCAATTGCTCCAGATGATCAACGTGTAGCGATCGGGTTATTTCAGCGTAGTTGGTCAAGCTGGCACTGCGAACAAGGCCACTCATGAATGATGATTTCTCAATTCGGGACAGCGATTTATCAGCTTAGCAGGTGGATGTCCCGCAAAGTCAAGGTGAACGCCGGCAGCTGCGCGACACTGCGTCACGTCCCATCGTGCCTGCATCGTCAGATGGGGATTGCTCGTTGCCCCCAAGGCTTGTGTACAAAAACAAGAGAATGGCTATGAATAAAACACCTCGTATCACTCGATCAACGGATACGCCTGCCAAACGTCGCCGCGCGCCAAAAGCTCTTCAAGAGCAGCAGAAACAGGAGTTAGCGGTCAAGACAGCACAGGTTGCTACACCATTGCTCAGGGTGCGCCCGGTCGATCTGCTTAGCGCCTCCGGTTCCCTGTTCAAGGCCGTGGGCAAGACGCCAGTCAAGGCCGCGCGGCATGTTGGCAGTTTCTTCAAGGAACTGGGCAATATTGTCGCCGGCAGCTCCAGCGTGGCAGCGAATCCCAAAGACAAGCGTTTTTGCGATCCAGCCTGGCAATCCAATGCCTTGTTGCGCGGCCTGTTGCAGAGCTACCTGGCTGGCAATGACGAGCTGAGCCGTTTTATCGATGAGGCCAATCTCGATGCCAGAGAAAAGGGCCGTGCCCGGTTCATTGCCGCACAGGTGTTTGATGCACTGGCGCCGAGCAACCTGCTGCTGACCAATCCCGCCGCGTTGCGCAAGTTGCTCGATACGGGCGGCATGAGCCTTGTCAAAGGGATCGGGCAGTTCTCCCGGGACCTGCGCCACAACGGCGGGATGCCGATGCAGGTGGACAGCGCGCCATTCAAGGTGGGAGAAAATGTCGCCACGGCGAAGGGCGAGGTGGTGTTGCGCACCGAGATGTTCGAACTGCTGCAATTCGCCCCAACCACGAAAAATGTACATGCCCGCCCGTTGGTCATGTCACCGCCGCAGATCAACAAGTACTACGCCATTGACTTGTCGCCAGACAAGAGTCTGATCAAATGGATACAGGACAGCGGTATACAACTGTTCGTCGTCAGCTGGCGCAACCCGAGCAGCATGCACCGCGACTGGGGCTTGTCCGAATACGCACTGTGCCTCGACCAGGCAGTGGATGTCGCACGGCAAATCACCGGTAGCGCGGATGTCAACATGTGGGGTTCCTGTTCGGGTGGCCTGACGCTCGCGGCCTATCTCGGCTGGTTGGCGGCGCGCGGTGAAGGCGCCAAGGTGGCGAACACCAGTTGGGCGGTGTGCGTGCTCGATATGCCCGCGCTCTTTGGTGACACCTCGATCGGCCTGTTTGCCACGCCGGCGGTACTGCGCGCGGCGAAGACCAGCTCGCAGTGCAAGGGAACACTCAGTGGCCAGGACATTGCGCGCATGTTCGCCTGGATGCGACCCAACGACCTGATCTGGAATTATTGGGTCAACAATTATCTGCTGGGCAACAAGCCGCCGGCATTCGACATTCTGGCATGGAACAACGACTCCACGCGTCTGCCGGCAAAGCTGCATGCCGACTACCTCGATCTGGCCCAGCACAATCCCTATAGCAACCCGGGGGTATTGCAGATTGCTGGCGAGTCGATCGACATGAGCAAAATCAAGGTCGGTGCCTATGTGATCGGCGGCACCACCGACCACATCACACCGTGGCAGGGCTGCTACGGCACCGCCCGACTGTTCGGCGAGGACAGCACCTTCGTTCTCTCCAATGCCGGCCATCTACAGAGCTTGATCAATCCGCCGGGCAACCCAAAGTCGTATTTCTACGCCGCCGCTGCCACCGCCTCAGATCCAGAAAGCTGGCTGCAAGACGCACGCGAGAGCCACACCGGCAGTTGGTGGCCGCATTGGCGGCAGTGGATTGAACAACGGTCGGGCGCTAGCCGGCCAGCACCACGCAAACTTGGCTCACGCAAATATCCGCCGTTATATGCAGCCCCGGGCCATTACGTCCTGGAGCGTTGAGATTATCCGGCGCGTATTGGCTGTATAGCGGTGTAAGTCAGTGCTCAAAACTTGCCACCCATTCGAGGGTGCACACGTACAAAAGGAATTAGAAGTTGCACCCTAAGAACATTGTTCCAGGGCTAGTCGCCAAACGCTGAACTAGACTCAAAGATCCAAAGCACACTGATAGCAGTGGAGGCTTTATGAAGAAATCCATCCCCCCCTGTCTGGCTACGATTGTCTCGGTATTCTGCCTTTGCGCTTCAGCCGAGACCGTAACGCCGCTCAAAGGGCAGTCTCCCGAAATGATTCAGCAGGACATCAGCTCATGCCAGGCTCAGGCCGGCAACAGCACCAGCACAACGCCTGAATCAGGTGGACGTGCCCGTGGTGCCGCTACTGGCGCAGTAGCCGGTGCGGCGGTTGCCGGAGCGCGCGGCCGTCAGTATGACGAGGTTTATGACAAGGTAGACGACGACGTTAAACAGGAATATCGACAGAACAAGGCCAAGGATGCTGCTGTGGCAGGTGCGGTTGTAGGCGGATCTCGGCAACGTCAGGATCGTCGTCAGGATCGCCGGGCAGAACCGGCTGCAACTGCTTCCGCCTACAGCAGTTGCATGCAGCAACGGGGCTACCAGATAACCCCTTGAACCTGAACAACAAAGGGTAATTGCATCAAGATCTGTATCGTCTTTGACGGGCGCGACGGTGCAGGGAAGGGCGGAACGATCAAGGCGCTCAAGCCTGCCTGACCACAGAGGGGGTGCAATGCGCATTCCATTGTTCTACGCGGTGTCAGCTGTATTGTTTTTGAGCGGATCTTCCTGCCTGGCGCAGCCATTGGATGCGAGCGCGACCACAAGCACTGTCGATACAGCGCCCGTCACCGCGGCGGCCAAAGATGCCGTGTTCACCCAGGAGCAGCTGGATCAAATGCTGGCTCCTATTGCGCTTTACCCGGACCCACTGCTGGCCCAGGTGCTGATGGCCACCACCTACCCCGGGGAAATCGCCGAAGCGGTCACCTGGTCTAAAGCACACCCGGACGCCAAGGGCGATGATGCGGTCAAACAAGTGGCCAACCAGCCCTGGGATCCGAGCGTGCAGGCGCTGGTTGCTTTCCCTCAAGTCATGGCAACGCTGGGACAGGATCCCGTCTGGGTGCAACGCCTGGGTGATGCCTTCCTGGCGCAGCCCGACGATGTCATGGGGGGCGTGCAACGCTTGCGTCATCAGGCCCAGGCAGCAGGCAACCTGCAGAGCAACCAGTATCAAAACGTGACGGTGCAGGCGGCTGCGGCACCGACACCGGCAGCTCCGGCTCCGGCCAGCAGCACCTCCACGATCATCATTCAGCCCTCCGATCCGCAGGTGGTTTACGTACCCAGTTATAACCCGACAACAACCTACGGCACCTGGCCTTATCCGGCATCGCCTCCCGTGTACTATCCACCGCCGCCGGCCTATTACCCCGGTTCGGCATTGATGGCCGGGCTGGCCTTTGGTACCGGTGTGGCTATCATCGGCTCGTTATGGGGTGAATGTGACTGGGGCAACAACGACATCGACATCGACGTCGACCGCTACAACAACATCAATCGCAACAACCAGATCACTCGGAATCAGAACAAATGGCAGCACAACGCTGTTCATCGCGATGGCGTTCCCTACCGAGACAGTAAGAGCCGCGAACAGTACGGCCGACAACTGGACGGTGCCCGTCAGCGTGAAGCCTATCGAGGGGACAATGCCCAGCGAGCCCAAGCTCGTGAAAAAGCCCGTGGTTCAATGGACAAGCACGGTATCGAGCGACCCGCCACCAGCAACCGCGAAGCCCGTGATTCGGCGCGCAAAGCCCAGTCTGCAACATCGCCCGGCAATCGGATGCAAGCAGGTACAGACAGACCGAAGGCGTCTGACAGGAGCCAGGGCACTGCCAGAACTACTCGGGAGAGTCAGCCTCCCAGGAAACAGACCGCTCAGGTAAATCAGCGCGGGCAGGGCGATTTGCAAGGGCGCCAGACGGCGCAAAAACGGCCGGCTGCCAGTACCGGCAGTACGGGCAGTGCCCGCAACAATGCATTCGCCGGCGTGCGCTCACCGTCCCAGGCCAACGCACAAGCCAGTCGTGGCCAGGTCAGCCAGGCATCCGCCCGGCGCCCTAGTGCCTCGCGTCCAGCCGGCCATCAGGTCAGTCGGCCGTCCAATCCACCAGCGCGTCAAAGGGGGGGCCGTCGTTGAAAAACAATGCTCGAGTGAAGGCTCTCATGGGCTTGCGCCTTCATGTCATGGCGATCGCTGCCGGCTTGACGTGGTCGTGCATGGTTACGGCACAGCAGACATTTCCAACGCCAGAAATGGCCGCCCAGGC
This sequence comes from Pseudomonas sp. NPDC089918, assembly GCF_050280605.1. Lineage (NCBI taxonomy): Bacteria > Pseudomonadati > Pseudomonadota > Gammaproteobacteria > Pseudomonadales > Pseudomonadaceae > Pseudomonas > Pseudomonas sp. NPDC089918. The sequence continues at coordinate 117,871 of NZ_JBNNVP010000007.1, forward strand.
GTTCGTCGAAGCGCTGGGTACGGAACACGCCGATCAGGCACGCCTGACCGATTTGCTGGGTAATGAATGGCGCAGTTTCATCCCGCGCGAGGGCGTGCAGCGCAGTGATGTGGATGCGTTTTTGAAGCAATATCGCGAGCAACACGCCATTGAAAAAACCAGCGATCGCAAGGCGGTCCTGGCGGTTGGCAGTGACCACTGGACACTGCCTATCCCCATGATAAAAGCCGCGAACGGTTGGCGCTTCGACATCGACGCCGGCAGCGCCGAAGTCCGTGCACGTCGAATTGGCCGCAACGAACTCGCCGCGGTGCAATCAGTGCTGACTTATCATGACGTCCAGATGGAGTATGCATCAGTGGATCATGACGGGGACGGCGCACTCGCTTATGCGCAGAAAATCTTCAGCACCGCCGGCAAACACGACGGACTTTATTGGGAGGACGACGATAGCGGTCAGATCAGCCCGCTGGGTCCTTTGTTCGGTAAAACCATTGCCGGCGAAGACTGGCAGGGTTATCACTTCCGCATCCTTGATGGCCAAGGTCCTTCGGCACCGGGCGGCGCCTATAGCTACCTCATCGGTGACGAGATGAGCCGTGGCTTTGCACTGATCGCCTGGCCGGCGAAATACGCTGACACCGGGGTGATGAGTTTCATGATCAGTCATGAAGGGCAGGTGTTCGAAAAAGACTTGGGACCCGCTGGTGACAAGTTGGCGCAGTCGATGAAGCGCTTTGATCCAGATGACAGTTGGAAGGTGGTTACCGTGGGGCAGGAATAGATCTGCCTCGGACTGCAAATCCCTTTGGGAGCGGGCAAGCCCCGCTCCCGGGGATGTGAGCCTAACCCAAGGCTGTGAAATCGCTGGCGTGCAGCTCCTGGACACCCACCAGCTGGATTTCGAACTCCGGGATGGCGTCGGCATCGACACTGCCGGAAAGAATGCCATCGGCAAAGCGCAGTTGGCCGGTGGCGTCGGCAGGGTCAAAGGCGTTGCTGCCGACGAAGGTGAAGGCGTCGACAGCGGTGGTCAGCGGGTTGGCGTCCAGGCCGGTGAAATCCAGAAGATCGCCCTCGGTGCTCTTGAATCCGTTGATCACATCGCGCAAAGCCCCGATGCCCATGTCCGACAGCGCACCAAACGCGTAGGTATCCGCGCCAGTGCCAGCGGTGAGGTTGTCGGTGCCTGCACCGCCGATCAGCCGGTCATTGCCCGAACCGCCCACCAGCGTATCGTTGCCCGCGCCCCCGTTCAGAACGTTCGCGGCGCTGTTGCCCGACAGACTGTCGGCGTAGGCGCTTCCCGTCAGGTTTTCAACGAATTTCAAGGTGTCGAGCCCGGAACTCACGGTGTTTTGTTGCGCTGACGTCGAGAGGTTTACGGTAACGCCGGACAAGGCGCGTTCAAAAGACACCGTGTCATTGCCATCGCGCCCATCCAGCACGTTGTTCCCGGCTCCGGCGAACAGTGTGTTGTCCAGCGCGTTGCCCGTGCCATTGGCGGCTCCAGCGCTATCGATATACAGATGCTCGACGTTGTTGCTGAGGGTGTAGGCCGCCAGGCTGCTGTGCACACTGTCGACCCCTCCCGGCGCTGCATTGCTGTTGATCTCGATCACGGTGTCGTCGGCGTTGTCGACATAGTAGGTGTCGTTGCCATCGCCGCCGCTCATGCTGTCGTCCCCTGCGGCACCATTGAGCACGTTATTGGCGGCATTGCCGGTGATGAAGTTGTGCCGCTCATTGCCGGTGCCGTTGATGGCCGACACACCGGTGAGCACCAGGTTCTCGAGGTTAGCACCCAGGGTCCAGCTGACCGAGGCCTGCACCGTATCGATCTGTGAGGTCGAGGTATTGGTTTCCACCACGCGGTCGGACGCGTTATCGACCACATAGATGTCGTTGCCATCGCCACCGGTCATGGTGTCGGCGCCCAGTTTGCCATCCAGTGTGTCGTTGCCCGAACTGCCCACCAGGGTATCCGCCTGTTGGGTACCGGAAATCATGTTCTGAGCGTTGTCGAAAATGTCCTGCACGCTATTGTTGTCGTTGGGGTTGCCCTGGAAGCCAAGGTCATTGGCAATGTAGTCGGCCAGGCGCTGGCCGACGATCTCCGCGGACTCCTCGTGCAGGTGCCAGACGTCGTCGGGATACGCCTGCGGATCGACTTCGTGGCGCAAGGGCAGGTCGGTGTAGTCCACCGCCAGCTTGACGTCGGCGCGCTCGGCGGCGATGGCTTCCTGGACGGCGCGGACATAGCCAACCCCCTCGACGATGGAGGCGATTTTCTCTTCCGAATAACCACGGGCACGCGCCGCGTCCTGTTCGTAGTGACCGGTTTCCATCAAGTACACGCTGAAGTTGCCGAACTGGGCATGCAGGTAATCAAACACCTTCAGGGTCGCGGCCTTGTAGGCCGCTGTTGCCGCTGCTTTGTCCGTGGCGCGAGCGATCTCCTGGGCGGCTTCCTCGCCCTGGCCCCAAACGATGCCCATGGTGACGTTATCGATCGATTGCAGTTCGGTGAGCTGGTCGCGCAGCAGCGTCACGGCGCGCAACAGCGCAGCCCCGGGTTGGTTGGTGTCGGTCAGCCACCAGCACAACTTGAGTTCCTCGGCGCTGAGAGTCGACAAGCCTGTAACCGTGCTGCCGCCCACCGCGATGTCGATGCCGTTACCATTGGCATCGGTGAATTGGCTGCGCACGTCATAGGGGGTATAGCGGTCCAGGTCGTTGACCAGCATCGAGGTGCCGGACTGATTGTCGTCCTCCGTCATGCGCAGCAGGCGCGCATTGGATTGGCCGAGGGTGGGCAGGTAGAGGATGTCCTGCTGGGTGCTCTCGCCGAACACGAAGTCGCTGGCGGTCAGGGTGTTGAGGTAGTTGCCGTTGAGGGCGATTTCAAAACGATTGCCATCAGCATCCGCTTCGGCGGACTTGATGTAGGTCTTGTCGCCGGCCGCGTTGAGGGTCATGTACAACGTACCATTGCGGCCATCGCCGAGGCCTTCAAAGCCAGCGCCCGAAACATCGATCTTGTCGACGCCCGCGGTGAAGTCATAAATCGTGTCGGTGGCCGTGACACCGCCAGTGTCGTAGTCGCGGTAGCTGTCGAGTGCGTTGGTGTAGCGGAAGGTGTCGGCACCGTCGCCGCCGTACAGCGAATCGCGTCCGGCGCCGCCATCGACGATGTCCGCGCCGGTGCCGGCCTTGATTGTGTCGTTGCCACCGAGGCCGAGGATCAGGTCTGCGCCCGCCGTGCCGTTGAGGGTTTCAGCGTTGTTGGTGCCGGTGATGGTGTTGGCGGGCGCATCGGCCACGACCAAGGCGAAGCTATCGCTGACCGATGCACCGGCCGGGTCCGTGGCTTTGACCAGCACGTTGTAATTGCCGGACGCGGTGCCGGTCGGCGTGCCGGTGAAGGTCAGGTTGGTGGCATTGAAGCCCAGCCACGCGGGCAGGGCGCTGCCATCGGCCAGGGTCGCGGTGTAGCTGAGGCTGTCGTTATCCGGATCGGTAAAACTGGTGGCCGGCACCGAGTAGCTGAACGAGGTGTTTTCGGTCGCGTTCTGATCCAGCAACGCCGTTGCCACCACCGGCGCATGGTTGACCGTTGGCGAAGTGGCAAAGACGAAATTGGCGCTGGTCAGCGTGTTGACGTAGTTGCCGTCCAGTGCCACTTCGAAGCGGTTGCCATTGGCGTCGGCGGTCAGGGACTTGATGTAAGTCTTGGTGCCGGCACTGTTGAGCACCACGTACACGGTGTTGTTCTTGCCATCCCCCAGGCCGGTGAAACCCATGGCCGAGAGGTCGATTTTGTCGGCGGTTGTATCGAAGTCGGTGATCAGGTCGCCAAGGTTGGCGCCGCCAGTGTTGTAGTTGCGGTAACTGTCCAGGCGATTGGAGAACACAAAGATGTCCGCCCCGGCGCCACCGGTGAGGGTGTCCATACCGGCACCGCCGTCGAGCTTGTCGTCGCCCGCGCCGCCACTGAGGTTGTCATTACCTGCAAGGCCGAGGAGGGTGTCGGCCGAATCGCTACCCAGCAGCGAGTCGCTGCCGCTGGTGCCGGTGATCACCCGATTAAAGATGAAGTTATTGGCCGTCAGGGTGCTGGTCAGGTTACCCGAAAGGATCAACTCGAAGCGATTGCCGCTGGCGTCGGCATCGTAGTCCTTGATGTAGGTGCGGTCGCTGCTGGCGCTGTAGCTGACCTGCAGGGTGCCGCCACGGCCATTGCCCAGGCCGGTGAAACCGAGGCCGGCGAGGTCGATCTTGTCCTGGCTGACGTCGAAGTCGGTGATGATGTCATCGAAGCTTGCGGTTGCGTTGCGGTAACTGTCGGACTGAGCGACGAAACGGAACGTATCGGCGCCCGTACCGCCGGTGAGTTTGTCGATACCTGCACCACCCACCAGAATGTCGCCACCGGCCCCGCCATTGATGGTGTCGTTGCCGGCAACGCCGTAGAAAATCTCGCTGGCGGCACTGCCCAGCAGGGTGTCGTTGCCAGCCGTGCCTTGCACGGTGGTTATCGGCACCGTGGCGCTGACGTAGCTGCCGTCGCCATAGATCAGCGTGGCACCGTTGCTGGTGTGGCTGATGGTGTTGCCGATGATGGCGTTGCGATCAGTGCCGTCTTCATTGCGCTCTGCGACGCCGTAGGTCGACAGGTTGCTGCCGGTGATGATGTTGCCCTGGATCGTGTTATCGCTGCCGTTGAAGTACTTGCCGGATACGCCCAGGGTGTCGTTGTAGGACTGGATGATGATCTCCGGTACGGGGCTGCCCAGGGAGTTGTTGTTGAGCGTGTTGTTGATGATCTCGACGTGGTTACTGCCGTAGATGCGTATCCCGGCGCTGGTGTTGTCGTGAATGTCGACGCCGCTGACCGTCACCTCGCTGGACATTTTGATCAGCACCCCTTCGGCGCCGTTGCCGTACACCTCGCCACCGGTGATGGTGATGTTGCTGGGGGAGGGGATGTCCTCGCTGCCGCGCTGGATCACGATGCCATTGCCGCCGTTGTCGTAGGCGACGTTATTGGTGAGTGTGAAATCGTGGGTGCTGGTGACGATGTTGAAACCGTGGCGGTCGTTGTCGTAGGCGATGTTGTTTTCGAAGGTGCTGTTGCTGAGGAAGTCAGCCACGAAGCCGTCCAGGCCGTTGCCGTGGGACACGCTGTTCTTGATGACCATGTTGACGGTCTGCTCGTGGGGGTCGAAACCGTACCCGGAGCAATCCTTGATCTCGACGCTGTCGAGGGTAACGTTGGAGTCGTAGCCTGCTTCGCCAGGAATGTAACCGTTGAACCAACCGTCGATCTTGCCCGTGGTGCTGTCACGGTTGCCGTCGATGGTGAGGTTGCTGACGCCGAAGTCATGGGTTTCCTCGCCATAGGCGGAGCGGATGACCCCTGTGATCTTGGTGTCGGAGCCGTCAGCCACCTTGACGGTGGTTGCTCCCATGCCGTCGCCGTACAGGTAGACGTTGCTCTTGAGCATCAGGCAACCGTCGGAGGGTTCCTCACCTCCCGAAACGATGTAAGTTCCGGACGGCATGTACACCTGCCCCCCGCCTGCAGCGGCCGCCGCATCAATTGCACTTTGTATCGCCGCCGTGTCGTCAGTGATGCCATCTCCTTTGGCGCCAAAATTTTGTACATTGAAAATCATGAGCTTATCTCCGTATCAGGCGAAAACCTCGAAAGATGCCAATATTCCATCGACAGCTACCGTGTTATGACCCAGCGGAGGGCAAAAGTTGTTACCGCGCATCGGGGGAGCGTCAAAAAACCGGACTAACTGATTAACGGTTGCGAGGTTTTTTGAGGCGTTTCGGAAAAGTAACGTTCTGTTGACGTTTGCTTAGGTGGCGAGTGATGCCCTGTGGGAGCGGGCTCGCGAAGGCGATTTTTCAGGTTCGTTTAGGCTCGTCGAAAAAAAACCGCCTTCAGGAAGGCGGCTTCTTCATTCAATCAAATCAAACCTGGAACTCGGTCCCTGCGGGTCGACCCTGATATTCAATCGGAGAACAGCTCAAACATGAGCTGGCGTAACCAGCGATTGGCCGGATCCTTGTTGTATCGGGTATGCCAGAACAGATTGATCTCGATTTTCGGCAACTCCAGGGGCGGCGGTAGAACGGCGAGTCCGAAGGGTTGTTCGCAACTGGTGGCGAATCGTTCAGGCACAGTTGCCAGCAAGTCCGTACGTTGAAGTATGTGGCCTATCGCGACGAAATGCGGAACCTCCAAACGGATATTTCGCTCGATGCCAGCCCGTGCGAGGAACGTATCAACTTCGCCGTGTCCTGTGTTCGCCGCTACAACACGAACGTGGTCATAGCTGCAAAAACGCTCAAGCGTCAACGGCTCCCGGGTGGCAGGATGGCCTTTGCGGCACATGCAGACGTAGCGATGGTGGAACAAGCGCTGCTTGAAAAAACCGGCTTGAAGGTGAGGAAGTAACCCGACGGCCAGGTCGATCGCACCGTTCTGCAGCCCTTCGGCCAGGGTATCGGTGTTGTTGCGCAGCGTACTGATCGAGCAACCCGGAGCGCGTTCAGCCAGCGCATCCATCAGCCGCGGCATGAAGTAGATTTCACCAATATCCGTCATGGCCATGGTGAATCTTCGATTGCTATTAAGCGGGTCAAACGTGTCCTGTCGGCCAAGTGCATCGCGCAATGTTTGAATGGCTTGCGCAATCGGCTCAGCCAGCTGCCGGGCGTAAGGTGTGGGTTCCATTCCCTGGTAGGTGCGTACGAAAAGTTCGTCGTTCAAGGCGCTACGCAACCGCTTTAGCGCGTTGCTGACCGCGGGCTGGGTCAGCTCAAGATTATCCGCCGCAGTCGAAACCCTGCGGTCTATGAGCAGTTGGTTGAACACCAAAAGCAGATTGAGATCCAGCTCACGTAATTCCATAACGCCTCATGCAGATTGGCTCATACCAGAGCAATAAACCGTTGCCCGTTGTTGGGTCTGCACCGCTCTGAAATGGCCGCTGCAAGAATCACAAGCCTATCAAGTGCTAAACCGTCGCGTCCATTGTAAGGGTCGCTTGGCTTTTGCTCGTGTCCGATCTTTATTCACGTTCGAAATAATAGGTATGCGGATCACTGCATTTATCACGGTTGATGCCTTGGCCATGATCGCTTCAATGCCCAATCCTCAAGCACGTCGGTCAGCGAGTTGGGCACTGCGCAACTCCCGGAGGCATCTGAACTTCCGGCTTTATAACAATGACAAAAAGAGCGATGCCATGCGTACGATCGATGTATCAGCCCTGATTGACGGGGCACGTTTCAACGCCTTCCATGCGCGCGTGCTGTTCTGGTGCGCACTCATCATCATCTTCGACGGCTATGACCTGGTCATCTATGGGGTCGTGTTGCCCTCACTGATGGCCGAGTGGGGGCTGAGCTCATTACAGGCGGGAGCGCTGGGTAGTTGTGCGCTGGTGGGAATGATGTTGGGCGCGCTGTTTTTCGGATCATTGTCGGACCGGATAGGCAGACGTAAAACCATCATGATGTGCGTAACTCTTTTCAGTGGTGTCACCGCGATCAACGGCTTGGCGCAGAGCCCAGAGGCTTTTGCGTTGTGCCGGTTTGTTGCCGGTCTGGGGATTGGCGGGGTCATGCCGAACGTTGTCGCGTTGATGAACGAGTACGCACCCAGGAAATCCCGCAGCACCTTGGTCGCCCTCATGTTCAGTGGCTACTCGCTAGGAGGGATGCTGTCTGCGGGTTTGGGCATGGTGTTGATTCCTCAGTGGGGATGGCAAGCGGTGTTCTATGTGGCCTTGATCCCACTGTTGGCGTTGCCATTCTTGATACGGCAGTTGCCCGAGTCGATGGATTTCCTTCTACGAACGGGGCAGACGACCAAGGCCCGGATATTACTGACGCAGGCCGTACCGAGTTATGAGCCCAGCGCAACCGATCAGCTGAATCACACAGTCGCTAAAGGCACAAACGCGTCGATTGCGCAGTTGTTCCAAGAGGGGCGCAAGTTGAGCACCTTCATGCTGTGGCTGGCGTTTTTCTGTTGCCTGCTGATGGTCTATGCATTGAGCTCCTGGTTGCCAAAACTCATGAGTGCCGCAGGGTATGGCTTGAACTCGAGCCTGGCGTTTCTGGTGGCGCTGAACCTTGGTGCGATTATCGGCGCGGTGGCCGGCGGGTGGCTGGGTGATCGAATAGGTATCGCCAAGGTCTTGTTCGTCTTCTTCAGTTGTGGGGCTTTGGCCCTGAGCCTGCTAGCACTCAAGGCCCCATTACCTGTGCTCTATTTGCTCATCGCCGTTGCCGGGGCGTGCACCATTGGCACACAGATCCTGGCCAACGCTTGCACCGTGCAATATTACCCGCCGCAGATCCGGGCTACAGGCCTCGGTTGGGCGATGGGGGTAGGGCGCACCGGTGCCATCATTGGTCCTCTGCTGGGCGGCGCACTGCATGCCTCATCGTTGCCGCTGCAGGCGAGTTTTCTCATCTTCGCTATACCGGGGCTGGTAGGGGCAATAGCCATTCTGGTCTTTCTGATCCAGAACGCGCGAAATCGATCTGGCTCCCTTCGTCACTCATACCATACTACTTGAACGTATTAATGAGGCCTTCGATCTGATGCATGAAGGCACTATCAAATACTGATCCGCGCCCTGGAGCTCAGGCTCCAGATCCAGTTCGAATACTCCCTGATACTGGAGGTTTATCGTGAGCAATTTGAAGCTTCATCCTTCACTGGATAACGGCATAGCGCCAAGCGCTGCAAATTTCTCTGGCGGTACCCTGCAATGCCTGTGTCCGACCGATAAGGTTGAAATCAGGATTGACGCTCAGACTCTGCACAATCATGCCTGTGGCTGCAGCAAGTGCTGGAAACCCGCCGGTGCGAAATTCGCGGTCGTTGCTGTTGTTCCTCGCGATAAAGTCAGCGTCATCGCGAACGCTGAGAAGCTGGCCATTGTTGACGAGCGCGCCACTATTCAACGACATGCTTGCAAAGAGTGCCATGCGCATATGTACGGCCGCATCGAAAATAAAGACCATGCATTCTATGGCCTGGACTTCGTGCATACCGAGCTTTCTCCGCAAAAAGGGTGGGCTGCACCGGGCTTTGCAGCCTTCGTTTCGTCGCTCATCGAAACCGGTACTCCGCCGGAGGACATGAAGGACATTCGCGAAAAACTGCGCGCGCTCGGTTTGGAACCTTATGACTGCTTGTCGCCAGATCTGATGGACGCATTGGCTACGCAAGTGGCGAAGTTGAATGGTGTTCTCGCATCCCGTTAAACCCATTTTGCCGAATGTATTATTCGGCACGATCCACCTTGGCTGAACCATGAGTGCAACGCCCTTCACCTGGATTCGTTCCAGGTGAAGGGCGTTGCGCTTAAGCAGCATTTTTCCGGTGAACAATATTCACATTCGTAATGTTGAGTATGAGAGTTACGGTATTTATCAATAGCGCTCAGATGGCGATGATTCAGGTACTCCAATAACAATCAGCCTCATGGGTACCTTGCTATGCAAACCTCTCAATCTACTTTGCACATCGGTATTGTCGGCGGTGGTATCGCCGGTGTGGCGTTGGCACTGGATCTGTGCCGCCACTCCCATCTCAGCGTGCAGTTGTTCGAATCGGCCCCCGCCTTTGGCGAGGTCGGTGCAGGTGTTTCCTTCGGCGCCAACGCCGTTCGTGCCATCGCCGGCCTGGGTATTGCCGAACCCTACCGGCAGATCGCCGACCGCACGCTTGATCCCTGGCAGGATATCTGGTTCGAATGGCGCCGCGGCGAGGATGCCGGTTACCTCGGCGCAAGCCTGGCTGAAGGGGTAGGGCAGTCTTCAGTGCATCGTGCGGATTTTCTCGACGCGTTGGCCAGCCAGTTACCAGAGGGAATCGCCCAATTCGGCAAGCGCGCGGTGAGCGTGCAGCAGGATGCCGAACAGGCCCGCGTATTGTTCACCGATGGCAGCGAGCACCGCTGTGACCTGTTGATCGCTGCGGACGGTATCAAGTCTTCGATTCGTGATCATGTTCTTCAAGGCCTCGGACAGCCCTTGGCTACGCCGCGCTTCAGCGGTACTTGTGCTTACCGCGGGATGATCGACAGCGAACAGTTGCGCGCTGCCTACCGTACTCGAGGTGTAGATGAACACTTGGTCGACGTCCCGCAGATGTATCTGGGGCTCGACGCACACATCCTCACATTCCCGGTTAAACAAGGCCGGCTGATCAACGTCGTGGCGTTCATTTCCGATCGCAGTCAGCCTGACCCATCCTGGCCGAGCGATTCGCCATGGGTTCGTAATGCCAGCCAGCAAGAAATGCTTGCCGCCTTCGCCGACTGGGGCGATGCCGCACGGGTGCTGCTCGAGTGCATTCCAGCGCCGACCCTTTGGGCTCTGCACGAACTCGAAGAACTGCCGGGCTACGTGCACGGCCGCGTAGGTCTGATCGGCGATGCGGCACACGCCATGTTGCCGCACCAGGGCGCTGGCGCAGGGCAGGGGTTGGAAGATGCCTGGCTTTTGGCCCGACTGCTGGCAGACCCACAGGTTCTGGCGAGCCGGCCGCAAGCGGTGCTCGAGGTCTATGACGCGATCCGTCGTCCACGCGCCTGTCGTGTGCAACGCACCTCCTGGGAAGCCGGCGAGCTCTATGAACTGCGTGATCCGGCGGTAGCCGATAACGAGCAGCTGCTGGGCAAAACCCTGGCAGAGCGTTTCGACTGGCTGTGGGATCACGATCTGCAATCCGACCTGCAAGAGGCTCGTGAGCAACTGGGCTGGAAAGTACTGGCTTAGTGATTTGCCCGGGTATGCACGGGGTGGGACAAGAATGCGCCGGCTGGATAAGCGACTTTAATCGTTCCCACCGCTCAGAGACTCGGATTTGTACAGAAACTTCCACAATTTCGGCGCATCGCCTGTCGAAAGCTGAGAGCGACGGTTAGAGTGTTCATCAATGTCTGTTCATAAGGCCCCTCCAGTCGATTCGCATAGTCGCGCCAAGCGGTTCCAGCGAACGAACAGGGCAAAAGAAACCGTACATCAATCGTTATGTGAAGAATGAATCGTCCGCTGTTTGTTTCTCTAGATGGGCCCAAGGGAGCCGGCAAAACCACACTGTTGGAGGCCGTTACGAAAGTACTGAGGGCAGACAACAAAAAGGTGATCCGACTTTGCGAGAAAAAAAGCGATCCCTATAGGGGTGAAACAATGGCCCTCGTGAACAAACTCGTCAGAAATCCCACCCGGGATTTGGAGTTGGAGGTTTGTGAGCGCTTTGCTGATAGCCGTACCTGGATTTCCCGGCACGTGCTGGCTAAACAGCCACCAGGCAGCATCATCTTGATCGATCGCTGGTACCCGTCTGAAGCCGCGTTTCGCCAGATAGTCCCGTTTGCAGAGATTCTACAGTTGAACATTGATCGAAACGTTCGAGTGCCAGACCTGCATGTCGGGGTTGTCACCGCCCCTGAAATTTCATGGGCGAGGGCCGCGGCACGACGGCGTGGGCTGAGCAGTACTGTGATCCATAAGCTGGAAGAACATATCGCTTGTACCAAGGCGTTCGAGCGAGCGATTGCAGATCACGGCTGGGTTTTATGCCGTAACGAAGGAACGATCGAAGACGCAACGATGCAGGTGATTTCTGAGATCTATAGAGTCCTTCGCTGCCCCGGTCTTGATGCGGTTGAGATAGCCGTAGGTATAGATCGTTAGCAGGATCGAAGGGGTGATTTGTCGCCGCAGCGGTAGCCGGCTGATGCTTTGATCTGGGTGCCTGTCATCAGAACTCTGAGCCGAAGCTTCCTACATGATCAGACGGTTCGAGCGTCGATTGCTGGAGCCGGGGTATTGAGTTGGCTCAGACACGGATCGGGGATTGGTAGCTTGAAAGAACCTTTGGTAGAAGTTCCGTCCTGACACATAATTTAACATAATATACATTACACGTAACATGATGTTTCAGGATTAGCCCGGTTGCACGCAGATTTTGAAGCCCTCAATTCATCCAAGCCCTTCATCCTTGCGTCAGCTTTCCAATCAGCTCTGAATGCTCGGGAAACTGTTCTCTGAGCTTCTGCCGATTGCCCATCTCCATATCTGCAAAATCAAATCCTGGTGAAACCGCTTCACTGATCAAACCGTATTCCGCCAAACCATTCATCAGCTGCGAAGCTTTCCAGACGCCACCAGGTACATGCAGCTGCAGACATTGCCCGGCGATAACGTCGCTGCCCATCACCACAATATTCAACGTGCCGTCTGGAAAAATCAGGCTGTACTGAATCGGGTTTCCCAAATGGTAGTAATGAACGATGTCCGATTGATTCAAGTGAAAATGACCTATAGGCGAATCCTTGGTCAGCAGGTAATAAATTGAAGTCATCAAGTGACGTTGACCTCCATTGACCTCGACCATAGCGTGGTGATCAGATTGAAAGGTTCTTCGGTAGAAACCGCCTTCCATGTGAGGCTCCAGAGCCAATGCGGCGATGACTGCTTCAGCGCTGGGAATTTGAATGTTGAGCTCACTGTTGGTCATGTGGATTGCCCTCCTTAAAACACTGTAGCTATTACTAATATCTATTCGATAGATTATAACTATGCTAAATGGTTGTTTAGTCGTTTTATCTCGATAGCGTTTAAAAGCGTGAGCAAACGCAATTCGTCAGCTTGACTCTATAGCTACCCCTGCCCTCGCAACACCGCAATATCCCGCTTGGGAGGTACGCCAAACAGACGGCTGTATTCGCGGCTGAACTGGGACGGGCTTTCATATCCAACCTTGTAAGCCGCACTGGATACGTCCTGGTGTTCATTGAGCATCAATCGCCTCGCCTCGTTCAGTCGCAGCCATTTCTGGTACTGCAAGGGGCTCATTGTGGTGAGTTGACGGAAGTGGTGGTGAAAGGTAGGCGTACTCATCTGTACCCGGGCGGCAAGTTCGTCGACACGAAGGGCCGAGGTGTAATTCAACTTCAGCCAATCGATGGCTTTGGCGATTCGATAACCCTGGCCATCGACAGAAGTGATTTGTCGTAGCCGGCTCGCCTGATCACTTTGCAAGAGACGGTAGTGAATCTCGCGTTGAATCAAGGGGGCCAGAACAGGAATGGACTCCGGCTCATCGAGCAGTGCCAATAAGCGCTCGAATGACGCCAGCATTGCAGGGGTCACTGAACCAATTCCTACCCCCTTCGCAACTGATCGATCACGGGTCGGTGGTAGGTCACTTTGTGCTATCAGCTCAGCCAGCATGCGCAGATCGAGCTTCAAAGTGAGTCCCAGGCATGGCTGTTCCGGGCTTGCTGCCAGCACCTCCGAATTGGCAGGCAAGTCCAATGAGGTGATCAGAAATCGCGACGTGTCATACGGATAGCCTTCGCCGCCTACCCAGAGCTGTTTCTCACCCCGGGCAACGAGGATGATGCTTGGCTCGACCATGCAGACGACGGGCGGCGATGGATGTTCGCGCCTGAAGAAGCCGAGGCCCGTAATGGGCGTTCCGTAATCACCTGGTTTCGGGATCTGCGCGCCGATGATCTGCGCAAGCGTTTCTTGCGGCGATGTCTGTTGCGGTGCGGTGCCGTGTTTGATCGTCATGTTCGTCTAGTACCTCTTCGCTGAACTCTAACTCGCCAGTTCACGACCGTCCTGCAAAAAAACAGAGACTCATAGAATCAGGCAAGTAATCCAGCGATATGCACTACAGGGAGTATGGGCAGAACCGGAGAATGTTCATCCGACACACCCATTGAGGAATCTCCCATGACGTCAAGTATTGCTTCGTGATCGACAACGCCATGTTGGCTGATTAAGCACTGGGTCAAAGCACTCCAGCAAACTACAACTCAATCGAAAGGACTATCCGGTGAAAGGAATTTTTCTTGCCTTGGGGCTTCTCATCACCTCTTTTTCTTCAATGGGAGCCGATATGTCAAACGGCGCGGACAACTTCTACAAAAGCGAGAAAGTGACCGTTGAAAAGGTCACCTTCAAGAATCAATACGGTATGAAGGTGGCGGGCAACCTGTTCACCCCGAAAGACCTCGCCCCCAAATCCAGGAACGCCGCCATCATCGTCGGCCATCCAATGGGGGCGGTGAAAGAGCAGAGTGCGAACTTGTACGCCACCAAAATGGCCGAACAAGGATTTGTCACCCTGTCCCTGGATTTGTCCTTCTGGGGTGAGAGCGAGGGCGTGCCTCGCCAAGCCGTCTCGCCCGATATTTACGCAGAAGACTTCAGTGCCGCCGTGGACTTTCTCGGCACTCACCCAATTGTCGATCCTGAGCGAATTGGCGTCCTCGGCATCTGCGGCAGTGGCAGCTTCGCTATCAGTGCGGCCAAGATTGATCCGCGTATGAAGGCCATCGCCACCGTCAGCATGTACGACATGGGTGCGGCCAACCGTAACGGTCTCAAACACGCAGTGACTGCGGAACAACGCCAGCAGATCATTCGCGACGCCACCGAGCAGCGCTATGCCGAATTCCAGGGTGGCGATATCCGCTACACCGGCGGCACGCCGCTCAAACTGACCGGCAATGCCGTGGGTGACGAGTTCTACGATTTTTATCGCACCCACCGAGGCGAAGTCACTCCGGCCGGCGCATCGCCGCAGACAACCACCATGCCGACGCTGACCAGCAACGTGAAGTTCATGAACTTCTATCCGTTCAATGACATCGAGACTATCTCCCCTCGCCCGCTGCTGTTTATTGCCGGCGCCCAGGCACACTCACGCGAGTTCAGTGAGGACGCCTACAAGCGGGCCGCCGAGCCTAAAGAGTTGCTCATTATTCCAGATGCCGGACACGTGGATCTTTACGACCGGGTCAACCTCATTCCATTCGCCAAGTTGACCACGTTCTTCAAAAGCACCCTGAAGTAATCTGATCGGTGCCCTGGCCGGGCATCACTTCTCTCGTAGCCTCGTCCTCGGGGCTACGACGCTTCGCGCAATACAGGATTCAACCAATGACTGATCACCTCCTCCCTGTGCCCCATAAATCATGGGGCGCCGTATTCGCCATGTCGCTCGCCGCCTTCGTGCTGGTGGCATCGGAGTTCATGCCCGTGAGCCTCCTGACACCGATTGCCGCAGATCTACACGTCACCGAGGGACAAGCCGGCCAGGGAATCTCCGTTTCGGGGCTGTTTGCCTTGTTCACCAGCCTTCTGATCGCATCGGTGGCTGCGCGGATTGACCGCAAACCGCTGCTCCTTTCACTGACACTGCTTATGATTCTTTCTGGAACAGTAGTCGCGTTCGCCCCGAACTACTGGGTGTTCATGATCGGCCGCGCGCTGATCGGTGTTGCGATTGGTGGCTTCTGGTCATTGTCGGCGGCAACCGCCATGCGCCTGGTGCCTGATGACCAGATCACTCGCGCAATGGCAACCGTCAACGGCGGCAATGCTTTGGCGACGGTTATTGCAGCGCCACTGGGCAGTTTTCTCGGTGCCCTGATTGGCTGGCGCGGTGCATTCTTGTGCGTCATCCCCGTCGCGATAGTCGCTTGTGTATGGCTGTTGTTAAGCCTTCCACCGATGAAATCGCAAAGCGGTTCAGGCACTGGCAACGTCTTCAAGTTGATGAAACGCACGCCGGTCGCATTAGGCATGGTGGCGGTCAGCGTGTTTTTCATGGGCCAGTTCATGCTGTTTACCTATTTGCGCCCGTTTCTTGAAACGGTCACCCACGTCAGTGTTTCCATGCTGTCGTTGATGTTGCTCGTCCTGGGTATTGCGGGCCTCGCAGGAACCTTCCTGATTGAAGCGTTCTTGAAAAATGGTCTGCATCGAACCCTCATCGTCATCCCGATCTTGATGGCAGTGATTGCACTGGCGCTTGTTTCATTCGGTAGCTCGGCGGCCATCACGACTGTTTTGCTTGGCCTCTGGGGACTGGTTGCGACTGCTGCGCCCGTGGGATGGTGGACATGGCTGGCGAGAACGTTGCCAGATGCTGCTGAAGCTGGAGGCGGCTTAATGGTGGCGATCATCCAACTGGCAATCACGTCTGGTGCAACCATTGGCGGGCTGGTCTTTGACTTGAGCGGCTATCGAGCGACCTTCGAATTGAGCGCCACTGTGCTGGGCGTGGCGGCCGTTCTTGCCTTCCTGGCTGCACGCGCAGCATCGCGGGAGCCTCTTGCCGCGACGAGCATCGCTTGATGCCGGTAAAGCCAAACCCGCGCGGTCGTAAACCCAAAATCACTATTGAGCTGTTTTGCCATGGAGATCGCGGGAAGCTCCTTCGAGGGTTTTCCATAGACTGCGCATCGTAGGGTTCTCGTTGGTGATGGAGCAGTAGGAGCGTATCTCCAGTCGCGTACTCCATTCATCACCACCCGCTTTTACCAACTGACCTCGCTGAAGCTCGTCAATGACAGCGCTTTGTGGCAACCATGCCACGCCATACCCCTCTATCGCCATTCGCATCAAAAGCATCGCCATGTCTGCCTCATAGCACCGTTCCAGCACACTCACACTTGGACCATTTTTGATGACTATGTCGGCAACGCGCCCTAGAAAAGTTGTGGCCGTATAAGCGAGGTGAGGCACAGCTTTAGCTGAGGTGCCGGGCAAGCGATACAGCGGTTGCCCCTTCTTGTCAGGGGCACACAACGGAATAAAGGCGTCATGCCCCAACGTCAGGCAACCGAATTTTTCCGGGTCTAGAAGAATGGGTGCCAAGGGATGGTGGTAGACGATCATCAGATCGCAACTCCCCTCCTCCAAGGCTATGACGGCATCATGAATGTTCGCGGCAACGACTCGGGCGTTGAACTGCTCATTGTGCTGCTGAAATTGGGTTAGCCATTTAGGTAGAAATGTCATTGAAAGGCTGTGGCCAGCAGTCACCTGGATAGATCGCCCAGGCATTCGCTCAACCTCGCGCAGGGCCGAGCGCAGTCTCAATAACCCCGCCAATGCCTCGCGGCCCTCTTCACAAAAACTTCGCCCCGCAGGCGTGAGCTGAACGGGATAAGTACCGCGATCTACCAACTCCGCGCCTACCCATTCCTCAAGTGACCGTATGCGACGCGACAGAGCCGACTGGGTCACGCAGCGAACCTCCGCAGCCCGAGAAAAGTTCTTCCACTCGGAAATCGCTAAAAGATCATCCAACCATTTGATTTGCATACCGGCACCTCATGCCCCGAATGCGCAGTGTACTGCGCCTCAGTCAGGACAAAGCAGCAGTTTCGAAAACTATTCCAAAAGCGCATGAGGCTAGCGAGATTACTCATCACGACCTTTCAATCCCGCCCCTAGAATCGAAAACGTTGAAGCGATGCCATAGAGCTTCGACCCAATGACACTTGTCTCCTGCCAAGTAAAAAAAGCAAAAAAACCACTTGAGGAAAGCTCCGTGAAGAAAAATAAACTTCCGCGTCGGATCGCAATTGGCATCGCCTTGGGCGTGCTTGTCGGTTGGGCGTGCCACCATTTCGCAGGGAGCGAACAAAGCGCCAAAGAGATCGCCTCTTACTTCTCTATGGTCACCGACATCTTTTTACGCATGATCAAGATGATCATCGCGCCGCTGGTATTCGCTACCTTGGTCGGTGGCATTGCCAGCATGGGAAACTCCCGCTCCGTTGGGCGTATTGGCCTAAGAGCCATGGTCTGGTTCGTAACCGCTTCGGTGATCTCGCTGGCAATCGGCATGGGCCTGGTCAACCTGTTCCAGCCCGGTGCGGGACTGAACATGGAGGTCGTCCAGCATGCGGCAAGCCCTGCGGTGGTCAACACCGGGGATTTCAGCCTCAAGGTATTCATCAGTCACGTGTTTCCCCGCAGCATTGCTGAAGCAATGACCAACAACGAAATCCTGCAAATCGTGGTGTTCTCGTTGTTCTTCGGGTTTGCCTTGGCGGGTGTGAAACGAGCTGGTTACACGACGATTGTCGATAGCATCGAAGAGCTGGCCAAGGTGATGTTCAAGGTCACGGACTTCGTCATGGCCTTCGCGCCCATTGGGGTTTTCGCAGCAATCGCATCGGCGATCACCACTCAAGGCCTTGGCTTGATAGTCGATTACGGAAAACTGATTGCCGAGTTCTACTTGGGTATTGTGATGCTGTGGTGCGTGTTGTTCGCTGCCGGCTACCTGTTCCTGGGTCGTTCAGTGTTTACCTTGGGCAAGCTCATTCGCGAACCCATCCTCCTCGCATTTTCCACTGCCAGCAGCGAATCCGCTTACCCGAAAACCATGGAGGCACTGGAGAAGTTTGGTGCACCCAAGCGCGTATCGAGTTTCGTTCTTCCATTGGGGTACTCATTCAACCTTGATGGTTCGATGATGTATCAAGCGTTCGCCATCATGTTCATTGCTCAGGCCTACAACGTCGACTTGAGCTTCACACAGCAACTGCTCATCTTGCTGACGCTGATGATCACCAGCAAGGGAATGGCGGGTGTAGCCCGAGCCTCGGTGGTTGTGGTGGCGGCTACGTTACCCATGTTCAATCTTCCCGAAGCCGGTATTTTGCTAATCCTTGGCATTGACCAATTCCTTGATATGGCCAGGACTGCCACCAACGTGGTTGGCAATAGCATCGCAACGGCTGTGGTTGCCAAATCAGAACCACATGAAGAAGTTGAAGAAGCGCCCGGCACGAAATCTCCGCTCCCGATTCATACTGCAGCCACCGCCTGAGAACCTGAACATGAAAGGTAAATCGAAGCCGTCCAGCGGGTCATCGTTTGCTCGCAAACTAGGTATCGTCGGCGGACTTGGCTCACTGGCCGGCGGCGATCTTTTCTACAAATTGGTGAAGTCCAGAGCTGTTTTGGAAGATCAAGGTCGCTATCACTTCCTGTTTGAGCAACACCCTTTCAAAGACGTCCTGATGCCCCTGGACCGGGGCGCGAACATGACCTCCAGGAAGTTCTACGTTTTTCAGGTTTGTCAGACATTCGAGGCAAGCGAAGTAAATGCCGTTTTACTACCTTGCTTTGCCAGTCACACCTTTCGAGAGGAAATTCAGGATGAAATAGGCATACCCGTCCTGGATATGGTGGCTGCGTTGCGCAAGCATATTGATCACATCGCTGAACGCGGCAGTACGTTGGGAATCATCGCATCCGACTATGTTCGGCACTCCGGGCTGTTTGAGCGATATTTCGGCAATGACTTCAAGCTCGTGTATCCAGATGATAACGAGCAGTCCGGGTTGATGGACGCGATGTATGGCGTTAACGGCATCAAAGACGGGTACCTAGACGGGGTGCCGCTTGAGTGTGTTTATAAGGCGTGCCTTTCGCTTCAGGATCAGGGAGCCACAATCATATTGCCGGGTATGACTGAGTTCTCATTGATCTGTGGTGATCTGCAACGGCGAGGCATCACAGCTCTGGATATCAACGAGATTTATGCCGGTTTCGCGACGTCGCAAAGCGGCCAGTTGACACGTCCGCCGTTTAAATTAGGGATAGTTGGCGGAGTTGGGCCGGCGGCAACAGTCGACTTCATGGGTAAGGTAGTTGCGCATACCCCGGCAGGCCGAGATCAAGAGCACATTAAAATGGTGGTCGAACAAAACCCCCAGATTCCTGATCGCACAGCCAACCTGCTGTATGACGACACCGACCCGACAATGGCGATGTATGCAACATGCAAGCGTCTTGAAAGCGCCGGCGCCAATGCCATTGCGATTCCGTGCAATACAGCTCACGCCTTCGTCGAACGCATCCAGGCGCACCTGCGTGTACCCATAGTGAATATGTTGACGGAGACGGTTGAGGCTATCGCTCAGCGATACGGTGCAGGCAAAACCGTAGGGCTGCTAGCGACGTCCGGCACAATCAAGAGTCAGGTCTATCACGAGGCTGCCCGGCGAGCAGGACTTCACGTCATCACCCCAGGCGTGGATTACCAAGTGTTGGTCATGAAGTCGATTTATGGAGACCATGGTGTTAAAGCGGGTTTCACTGACGGCATATGCAAAGACCAGCTTCTAACCGCTGCTGAGCACTTATGTGAACTGGGCGCTGATGTGCTCATCTTGGGTTGTACAGAGTTGCCTCTGGTGCTCGAACATAGCGAAGCTTACAAGATAAAAAAACATACGGTGGCGTTGATCGACCCGACAACTATTTTGGCATTGAAGTGTATTGAGCTTGCCCGTGAAAATACGGTCAAGCCTCAGGCACTAGCCCGTGTCAGCTACAGAAAGGCCCTTCTCGGGCAATGATCGGACATGTAGGAGCCAGCGGTGCGGCAAGTCGGATCGCCGCACCGCTGGCTCCTACGAAAAGTGGTTTACTCGCTTAACTGACTGGCATTGCCCTCCTCAGGCCTTTTTTGTACTCAAACCAAACTCACTTGGTCCGCCAGGACTCGACAGTGGCAGAGCCGAATTTGGCTTTCCACTCCCTCAGTATCTTCTGGTTGCCGCCCTTGGTCTCGACGACTTCGCCAGTGTTTGGGTTTTTGTAGATCTTCACCTGGCGCGGCTTGCGGGTGCCGGATTTCGGCGCGGTTACTGATGCGCGACGACCCGTTTGTGGCTCAAGAAGATTGATCACGTCTTTCAGGCTATAGCCGTATTTGGCTAGCAAATCACGCAGCTTCTTTTCGAAATCAATTTCCTTTTGAAGGCCTGCATCACCTTTCAGTGCTTCGAGCGCCTGGAGCTGTTTAGCCAGATGTTTTTCCAGTTGACGGAACTCTGCGAGCTTGGACATGTAAAACCTCATATGTGTTTTGTATGTACATGTGACAAATCCAGCTAAAGAAAAGTCCCCCTACAATGACCGTTGACTGATCTAAATCAGATGCTTGAACAACAAACGAAGTCAGCTTGTTGTCTCAAGTCTCCTGCTTTGGAGTCATACCCTGTCGGCCATTTCTTTTTGCTGTTCAGAACCCCAAAAGCCATCTTCGATGAGACTAACTGGCGATAAATCTGTTCGATGGGCTATTTCCCGACGTTGAACATGGCAATCAGGGCTATGGTCAATGTGTTGAGCAGATCAAGGAGTTCCCGATGGCCGACTCAAGCAAGAAAATGAGCCTCATGGGGCTCACCACTCTGGTGACGGTGAACATGATGGGGTCGGGCATCATCATGTTGCCGACGAGCATGGCCCAACTCGGGGCCGTTTCGTTGCTGTCATGGATCGTCACTGCCGTCGGTTCGATGGCCATCGCTTACTGCTTTTCCCAGTGCGGTATTTACTGCCTGCGCTCAGGCGGGTTGTCTGCCTACACCGAAGAGGCGCACGCCAAATCAGGCTTTTTCCTCTGTTCGTATCTGTACTTTCTCTCGCTGGGCATCGCCAACGTGGCCGTCGCCATCTCCGCGGTGGGTTACATGACATCGTTCGTGCCCTGGCTGGGCAGTGGCGCCATTCCTCTGTTCATCGGTACGGTTGGCCTGCTCTGGTTGACCACCGTGGCCAACTTCGGTGGCCCCGGTATCACCGGCAAGATCGGCGCGATTACCGTGTGGGGGGTGATCATCCCGGTGGCAGGCTTGAGCATCATCGGTTGGTTCTGGTTCAAGCCCGATGTGCTGATTGCCGCCTGGAATCCGAACAACCTGCCGATCTCCGACGCTATCAGTAAGGCTATTCCCCTTACCCTGTGGGCTTTCCTCGGCATGGAGTCGGCGGCACAGGCCTCCGATGCAGTGGAAGATCCCAAGCGCACCGTACCGTTGGCCTGCCTGTTCGGCACGCTGGGTGCGGCAGTGGTGTATGTGCTGTCGACTACGGTCATCCAGGGCATCGTACCCAATGCCGAACTGGCCAACTCTTCGGCGCCCTTCGCGCTCGTCTATGCACATATGTTCACCCCCACGGTCGG
Source organism: Pseudomonas sp. NPDC089918 (assembly GCF_050280605.1). NCBI lineage: Bacteria > Pseudomonadati > Pseudomonadota > Gammaproteobacteria > Pseudomonadales > Pseudomonadaceae > Pseudomonas > Pseudomonas sp. NPDC089918. The sequence continues at coordinate 139,718 of NZ_JBNNVP010000007.1, forward strand.
CAACATCGTCATGGCGCTGGCGGTGATGGCCTGTGTTGGTTCGCTGCTGGGCTGGCAGTTCACCCTGGCGCAAACGGCCAAGATGACCGCTGACAGAGGCATGTTTCCGAAATTGTTCAGCAAGGTCAGCGCACAGGATGCGCCCATAGTCGGCATGCTCGTCTGCGGCGTCTTTCAGACCTTGATGGCGCTGTCGACCATCTCGCCCAATGCCAGCGCCCAGTTCGGAAAGCTCGTCAGCCTGGCAGCAGTGACCAACCTGATCCCATACGTGACAGCCGCCACCGGCCTGCTGGTCATGATGTACAAAGCCAAAGTCAGTACAGGGGTCTACACCCGCAACACGACGCTTTTACTGATCGCCGTGGCCTATTCGTTGTACGCCCTTTATGCCTGCGGCAAAGATGCCGTATTCGGTGGCCTCATTGTCCTTGCATTCGGCTACTTGCTCTATGGCTTCCTCTCCAAGCGTTTTGTCGATGTGTCTCCAACCGTTCAGACCAGGGCCGGCAATCCTTAGCTGTATCTTCAGGACAGCACAGACATCCGAATGTGGGGCGCCAAGAATATGAGCGTACAACTGACCAAAGCCACTAACTTGCTGTTCGTCTGCCTGTTCACAATGGTGCCGGTGATGGCTGGTGCCAATACCCTTGAACGCGTACGGGCAAGTAATACCTTCACCCTCGGTTACCTGCCGGACTTCGCACCCTTTACCGTCCAGGCAGGCGACAAAGCCAGCGGTTATGCGATCGAGCTTTGTCTGAAGGTCGCCGACAAAATCAAGACCGAGCTGGGTTTGCCCGCGTTGCAGGTACGTTACCGCCCCGTCTCCATCAACGACGAGATGAATGCCGTGAGCTCGGGCGAGATCGACATCCTCTGTACGCCGACGCCCCCCACATTGGAGCGACGCAAGCGTGTGAGCTTCTCGGTTCCGATCTACACGGCCGGCCTCTCGGCAGTGGTGCGCCAGGAAGCGCCTGAGGCGTTGCTCAATGTACTTAATGGCAAAGTAGCCCATACCGGACCGACCTGGCGTGCGACCATCAATCATGGGCTGGCCAACCAAACCTATGCCGCCACCGCAGGTGGCGTCACCGAGGCATGGATCCGTCAACAGATGCGATTACTCGGGGTGGTGGCTACCCTGGTCACGGTCGAGAACACTGAAGCGGGCCTCAAACTGGTTGCCGAAGGCAAAGCCGATGCCTTCTTCGCCGAGCGCATGATGTTGAAGAATCTCCTCGCCAATCACTATTCCGCAGGGAATCTGGTGCTGCTGGATCGAATTTTCGAGTACTCGCCGACTGCAATGGCGGTGGATCGAGACGATGAAGATTTCCGTTTGCTGGTCGACACCGCGCTGAGTGAAATGTATCGATCGGGCGAGATCGAGCAGGCATACGACACCTATCTGGAAGGCATTACCGACACGGACAAAAAGCTGTTCAAGGTCTATGCGATACCGTAGAGGCAATCCTGAAAAGTACAACAGCCATCGCGGGCAAGCCCGCTCCCGCGGAGTTTTGTGAACGCCACAAAATCCCCTGTAGGAGCGAGGCTTGCCCGCGAAAAGGCCATCAAACTCAACACACATCCTTCAGGCCCGTCGCACCTGCAGCAACTGCGCCGCACACGATGCAATCCGCTGACACGCATCCGCCAGCCTCGCCTGATCCACCACCAGGCCAATGCGAATATGCCCCGCCGCGCTCGGCCCGAAGGCTTCGCCCGCCAGCACCGACACGCCGTACCCTTCCAGCAAACGCTCGGCAAAATCTTGCGCACCGAGCCCGGTCTGGCGCACATCGACCATCACGAACATCCCGCCATCCGGTTTGATCGGCCGGATACCCGGGCAACCGCTCAGCCTTGCGCACACCAGATCGCGACGCTGGCGATATTCCTCACGCATCAGCGCCACTTCCGGCAAATCTTTATCGAGCGCCACTTGCGCGGCGTTCTGGACGAAATCCGGAAGGCCGAACAGCATGCACAGCGACAGATGCATCAAATGTTCAGCCAACGGTTTCGGGCCGATCATCCAGCCCACCCGCCAGCCGGTCATGGCATGGGATTTGGACAGACTGTTGATCGTCGCGGTGCGCTCGGCCATGCCCGGCAGACTGGCCGGGCTGATGTGCTCGCCCTCAAACAACAGGTCGCTGTAGACCTCGTCGCTGATCAGCCAAAGGTCATGCCGCACACACAACGCTGCCAACGCTTGCCAACTCTGCAACGACAGACTGGCACCGGAGGGGTTATTCGGGCTGTTGAGCAAAATGACGCGGGTTTTTGAGGTGATCAGCGCCGCGACATCCGCCGGTTCAACCCGAAAGCCATTTTCCGGACGCACCGCCACCGGCACCACGCTGGCTCCGCAGGCACCAAACACTCCTTCATAGGTCACATACATCGGTTCGGCGACGATCACTTCATCGCCAGGGTCGAGCAGGCATTGGGCAACCGAATACACCGCGCACTGCGCGCCAGGCAGTACGATCACATGGTCGGCATCCACCAATTGACCGCTGCGCCGCTGATGACGGCTGGCGATGCTACTGCGCAGCGCGCGGGTGCCGCGTACATCCGAGTAATGGGTGTCACCCGCCAACAGGCTATCGATGGCGGCGTGAATGATCGGCAGCGGCGTGTCGAAATCCGGGTCGCCAATGGAAAGCAGCAACACGTCGACGCCCTGCTCGCGCAATTCCAGCGCTCGATCATGAATCTTCCAGGCTGCGGCTCCGTCACCATCGATTCGTTGGGTCAAGGCTGAATAGCGCATGTACTTCTCCTAACGCGCGAGTTCCAGTTTCAACCCTATCTCAAATCACGAAACGCGCCACCATAGCATTCAAATCAACCGCCAATCGCGACAGTTCGTGGGTGGCGGCGCTGGTCTGGTTGGCACCGGCGGCAGACTGGGTAGCCAGGTCGCGAATGTTCACCAGATTGCGGTCGACTTCACGGGACACCTGAGCCTGTTCTTCCGAGGCGCTGGCGATCACCAGGTTGCGTTCGTTGATCAGTTGAATCGATTGGGTGATCTGCTCCAGGGCGATACCCGCCGCACGAGCCATTTCCAGAGTGCTTTGGGTGCGCTGATTGCTTTGCTGCATCGACGAGACTGCTTCACCAGTGCCGTTCTGGATGCCGGCGACCATCTTCTCGATTTCCTGGGTCGACTGCGCGGTGCGATGTGCCAATGCCCGGACCTCGTCCGCCACCACCGCAAAGCCACGCCCGGCTTCCCCGGCACGGGCCGCTTCAATCGCGGCGTTGAGGGCCAGCAGGTTGGTCTGTTCGGCAATGGCACGAATCACGTCCAGCACTTTGCCAATGTCCCGGCCCTGAGTCGCCAGGCCCTCGATCATCAACGCGGTGTTTTGCACGTCGTGGGTCATGGTCTGGATCGCGTCGACGGTTTCCACCACCCGGTCACGACCTTCGCGGGCCGCCTGGGTCGACTGGTTCGAGGCTTCGGAGGTCGACACCGCGTTGCGCGCCACTTCTTCCACGGCGGCAGTCATTTCGTTGACGGCGGTGGCGGCCTGTTCGATTTCGTTGTTTTGCTGTTGCAGGCCACGGGACGCTTCTTGCGTCACGGTGCTGAGTTCTTCCGCGGCGGCGCCCAGTTGCGTCGCGGAGCCGGCGATCTGTTCGATGGTTTTGCGCAGGTTGATCTGCATGGCGGACAAGGCGCCAAGCAAACGCGCCGGTTCGTCGTTGCCGTCGACTTCGATGACCTTGCTCAGGTTGCCGCCAGCAATGGTTTCGGCCGCAAGCACCGCACGGTTCAGCGGTGTGAGGATGCTGCGGGTCAACAGCCAGGCCAGCAGCACGGTCAGCAACGAAGCCATCACCGCCACCGTCACAATGCCGATAAAGGCTTCGTTGTAATGCTCGCCCGCCTTGGCCGACGCGACTTTGGCATCGGCGGCGTTGAGCGCCACCAGTTTGTTCAGTTGCTCGCCCATCTGATCGGTGCCTTCCTTGATCCGGGTATTGATCAGGGCGCGCATCTCCTCCAGTTTGTTCTGCCGCGACAGGTCCAGCATTTGGCTCTGGGCCTGCATGTAGTTGTCGAGGGTTGTCGCGAAGGTTTTGTACAGCGCGGCTTCTTCAGGGCCGGCCGGCAAGGCGGCATAGCTGGCTTGGGCGCTGCGCACCTTGTCGACGAGCACACCGATGCGGGTCTGGGCTTCCTGCAATGCGGCCGGATCACGGTTGACCAGTACGCGGAACGAGAGAATCCGCAGCCGCAGGACGTTTTCCGTCACATTACCCAGAAACCCGATGCTGGGTAACTGCGTGGCTTCCATGTCGATTGAGGCCTGGCGGATGATCGACATGCGGTTCACGGCAAACACACCCAGCACGATCACCAGCAAGGCAATGAAGGCGAAACCCAGGAAAGCTCGAGGCGCGATTTTCAGATTACGCAGTGACATAGGATGATCTCGGTAATTGAGGCGGCGAGCATCCTTGCGGGGGATCACTGTTCGGGTGGGCAATGGCGCACGCACCTTTCAGTTTGGCGCCACTGTTGTAATAAGTTTGTGTGCGCCTGTTAGCTGTATCGGCCGGGGTTGAGGTTTTTGCAGGGGTTGGAGAAATATTTTTCGAGGGAGGCAGGCGTGTTTCAGCGGTGAAACACTCGTTAGCTTAAATGCAGAACCTGTGGGAGCGGGCTTGCTCGCGAAAGCGGTGTGTCAGACGACATTAATGTTGACTGTGCCGCCGTCTTCGCGAGCAAGCCCGCTCCCACATGGATTGCGTTTAACTGACGGGCATTGGTCAGGCCTTGCGGGCCGCCACCCGCCACACCCGCGCAATATCACGGGCGCGATCACGCAACAAACGCGGTGCTTCAGCGCAGGCCTGCTCCAATGTCATCGGTCCGCTGGCCAAGGCAAAGGCCGCATCGATGCCATGCTCGTACAGCGCCTGATACCCCTCGCCCAAGGTGCCGGCGATGACGATGACCGGCACGCCGTACTGGCGTGCGATGCGCGCCACGCCAAACGGTGTTTTGCCGCGCAGGGTTTGGGCATCGAAGCGACCTTCGCCGGTGATCACCAGGTCGGCGCCTTTGACCGCCTCGGCCAGCCCCACCAATTCGGCGACCACTTCCACCCCGGCCTGAAATTGCGCACCGAGGAACGCCTTGGCGGCAAACCCCAGACCGCCCGCCGCGCCGCTGCCCGGTTCGTCGCGCACGTCCTTGTCCAAAGCTTGTGCGCAGAGTTCGGCAAAGTGCTCGAGGGCCTGGTCCAGTTGCTCGACCTGTTCGGGTGTTGCACCTTTCTGCGGGCCGAAAATCGCTGAGGCGCCATGAGGGCCGCACAGCGGGTTATTGACGTCGGCGGCGATGTCGAAGCGCACCTTGGCCAGACGCGGATCGATCTCACTCAGATCAAGGCGGGCCAGTTGCGCCAAGGCCAGACCACCCGGCACCAGGGTTTGGTCCTGAGCGTCCAGCAGTTTCACACCCAAGGCCTGCATCGCCCCGGCGCCGCCGTCGTTGGTGGCGCTGCCGCCAATCGCCAGGATCACCCGTTGCGCGCCGGCATCCAGCGCGGCGCGGATCAATTCACCGGTACCGTAGGTGCTGCTGGTGCAGGCATCGCGCAGGTTCGGCGCAACCAATTGCAGGCCACTGGCCTCGGCCATTTCGATGATCGCGGTGTGACTCTGTGGCAACCAGCCCCACGCGGCATCGACCGTGGCACCCAACGGCCCGCGAACATGGGTACGGCGCAGTTCGCCGTCGCATGCGGCCAGAATCGATTCGACCGTGCCTTCCCCGCCATCAGCCATCGGGCACTTGATCAAGTGTGCATCCGGCCAGACTTCCGCCAACCCCAGCGCAATGGCCTCGGCCACACATTGAGCACTCAGGCTGTCCTTGAACGAATCGGGGGCGATGACGATTTTCATGCGAATTCTCCAGTTCCAATGCGTCCATGCTGCCAGCCGCCATGAACAATAACGCCGGTCCGCTGCACAAGCGGTCAAGAGGATTATTGTTCATTTCCACAAAACTCACTGCCTACATAATTCTCAACGTAGGAGCTGCCGAAGGCTGCGATCTTTTGATCTTGCTTTTTTCCGGCGCACTGAAGATCAAGATCAAAAGATCGCAGGCTTCGCCAGCTCCTACATTTGAACGCGTGCGAATGGATGCGCGTGATCGACCGGGGAATTGTGTGTATCAGTCGGTTTGGGGCAGGAGCTGGACTCCAAGGTAAAGCGCGAGCATTCCATCCAGCTTCAGCGGATCGACGCCGCTGAGTTCAGCGATTCGTTCCATGCGGTAACGCAGACTGTTGCGATGAATGCCCAACGCCTCGGCGCAGGCCTGGCTCTGGCCGTCGTGTTCGCACCAACTGCGCAGGGTCGCCAGCAGTTGGCCGTTGCCATCCTTGGCGATGACTTTGCGCAGCGGACGCAGCAGTTCATCCAGCGCATCGTCGTTGCGGTGCCGCCAGAGCATCACCGGTAGCCGATAGCGGTTCAGCGTCAGCAAGCGCGAATGCGGCAACACATCACGCCCGTAGGCCAGCAAATCACCGACCCGACGATAGCAGCGGCGCAATCCCGACAAGCCATCGGCCTGCCCGCCCACGGCAATGCGCAAAATATTCCAGCCTAGGCCATCGAGCTTCTCCAGCAGCCGATCATTTTCGATCGCAGGCGTCGCCGGTCGGCACCATAGCAACGAAGACTTGGCCGAGCTCACGCACCAACTGTCCGGATAACGCGACATCAGCCAGGCGCTGAGTGCTTCGACGGTTTGGCCCGGGCCGTGTTCCAGGCCCAACTCGAACAGATACGGCACCCGCGTCAACTGCGGTTTGAGCCCCAGCTGCTGCGCTTCGTCCAGCAACCGCGGCGAATCCCCCGCCTCGCTGAGCAGCAGCGCCAGCAGATCATCGCAACGCTGACGCCGCCATTGCTGCTCGGCCTGCTGATTGCGCTGGCCCACCAGCATCTCGGCGGTCATGCGCACCAGCTCGGCGTAGGTGCGCAATTGCTCGGGTTCGCCGGTAATGCCCAGCACCCCAATCAAACGCTGATCGAGCAATAGCGGCAGATTGATGCCCGGTTGCACGCCTTTGAGGTGAATCGCGGTCTGCGCGTCGATCTCGACCACGCGCCCGTTGGCCAGCACCAACTGCGCGCCTTCGTGGCGAGTGTTGATGCGCTCCGGTTCGCCGCTGCCGAGAATCAATCCCTGACTGTCCATGACATTGACGTTGTACGGCAGGATGGCCATCGCCCGGTCGACGATGTCCTGGGCCAGGTCGTGATCGAGTTCGAACATAGCGCGGTTCCTTGAAAACGTGATGGAACGGGTTGTACACCCGCACAGGCCTTGGTCATAAATCCTGTGCTCAGGCACAAAGACAACCACCCAAGGGGTGGCCGAGACTCACTGGGCGATCAACGTTACCCTTGCGTCGCAAAAAATCATAATAAAGAGAGAGCCCGCCATGTCACAGAGCGCCGCAGCTACCCTGGCCACCGCTGACGACAAAAACGCCGTTTACAAACGCATTACCCTGCGCTTGATCCCCTTCATCTTCATCTGCTACCTGTTCAATTACCTCGACCGGGTGAACGTCGGGTTCGCCAAACTGCAGATGCTCGACGCACTGAAATTCAGCGAAACCGTGTACGGCCTCGGTGCCGGGATCTTCTTCATCGGCTATGTATTGTGCGGTGTACCGAGCAACCTGGCCCTGACCAAATTCGGCCCGCGACGCTGGATCGCGTTGATGATGATCACCTGGGGCACGCTCTCGACCTGCCTGCTGTTCGTCACCACACCGACCGAGTTCTACACCTTGCGCCTGTTTACCGGTGCGGCCGAAGCCGGGTTCTTCCCGGGCGTGGTGCTTTATCTTTCGCAGTGGTTCCCGACGTTCCGCCGTGGCCGCATCATGGCGCTGTTCATGTCGGCGATCCCGGTGTCCGGCCTGCTCGGCAGCCCGTTTTCCGGCTGGATTCTCAACCACTTCGGTGCAGGACAAGCCGGTTTGGCAGGCTGGCAGTGGATGTTCCTGTTGCAAGGCATTCCGACGGTGATCCTCGGCGCCCTCGCCTATTTCCTGCTCAGCGACAGCTACGCCAACGCCAAGTGGCTGACCCCTTACGAGCGTTCGGTGCTTGAGGCCGATCACGCGCAAGACCTGGCCAGCAAACCGAAAACCGCCACCGATTCCCTGCTGGCGGTGTTCAAGAACCCGGCGATCTGGGCCTTCGGCCTGATTTATTTCTGCATCCAGAGCGGTGTCTACGCGATCAACTTCTGGCTGCCGTCGATCATCAAGAATCTGGGTTTCAGCGATAACCTGGTGATTGGTTGGCTCAGTGCGATTCCGTATCTGCTGGCGGCGGTGTTTATGTTGATGGTCGGTCGTTCCGCTGATTTGCGCAAAGAACGCCGCTGGCACTTGGTGGTGCCGATGCTGATGGGCGCGGTGGGTCTGTTGATTGCGGTGAACTTCGCTGCCAACCCCGCCATTGCCATTCTCGGGCTGACCATCGCCACCATGGGCGCCCTCACCGGCCTGCCGATGTTCTGGCCCGTGCCGACCGCCATGCTCAGCGCGGGTGCGGCTGCCGGTGGGTTGGCGTTGATCAACTCCATGGGGCAGATGGCGGGTTTTCTTAGCCCGTACCTGGTGGGTTGGGTCAAGGACAGCACCGGGTCGACCGATGCGGCGCTGTATCTGCTGGCGGGTGTGATTGTTTGTGGGAGTTTGCTGGCGTTGCGCATGACGCGGACGTTGCGGGTTTAAAGGGCAAGATCAAAAGATCGCAGGCATGCTTTTGTGGCGAGGGGCTGTTGTGGCGAGGGGGCTTGTCGGAGTGCCGCATCACCCCGTTCGGCTGCGAAGCAGTCGTAAACCCGTTACATGCGGTTCAACTTTGAAATGCCGGGGCCGCTTCGCGCCCCAACGGGGGCAAGCCCCCTCGCCACAGGTGATCGGGCCTAATAATTCCGATTGCTCCCAGTCACGGTTCTGGTATTTGATTAGGGCTTTCTGACCGGTAAAAGGATTTCGTCATGAGCTATCGCACGCTGGGTCATTCGGGTTTACAGGTGTCGACCCTTACATTGGGCACCATGATGTTCGGCGAACAGACCAGCACCGAAGATTCCCTGCGAATCATCGACAAGGCCTGGGACCAGGGCATCAACTTCATCGACACTGCGGACGTGTACACCAACGGCCGTTCCGAAGAGATCGTCGGCGAAGCGATCGCCAGTCGGCGGCAGGAATGGGTACTGGCCACCAAGGTCGGCTTCGGACCGGTGGACGGTATGCCGAACCGCAGCGGCCTGAGCCGCAAGCATCTGTTCAACGGCATCGACGCCAGTCTGACGCGGTTGGGCACCGATTATCTGGACATCTATTACCTGCACCGCGAAGACCACAACACGCCGCTGGAGGTCACGGTGTCCGCCATTGGCGATTTGATCCGCCAGGGCAAGATCCGCTACTGGGGCCTGTCGAATTACCGTGGCTGGCGTATTGCCGAAGTCATCCGCATCGCCGACAAACTCGGTGTCGACAGGCCGGTCATCAGCCAACCGCTGTACAACATCGTCAACCGTCAGGCGGAAACCGAGCAGATCACTGCCGCGCAAAACTATGGCCTCGGTGTGGTGCCATACAGTCCTCTTGCACGTGGTGTGCTCAGCGGCAAGTACGCGCCCGACGTGACACCGGACGCCAACAGCCGCGCGGGCCGTCAGGACAAACGCATTCTGGAAACCGAATGGCGGGTGGAGTCGTTACGCATTGCCCAACAGATCCAGGAGTACACGCAGGGCCGTGGCGTGGGCATCGTCGAGTTCGCGATTGCCTGGGTACTGAACAATGGCGCTGTGACTTCGGCCATCGTCGGGCCTCGCACTGAGGAACAGTGGGATGCGTACACCAAGGCACAGGCGGTGAAGATCACGGCTGAGGACGAGGCGTTTATTGATTCGCTAGTGACACCAGGGCACGCGTCGACGCCAGGGTTCAATGACGTGAGCCACTTTGTACCAGGGCGTAAACTGCGCACGGTTTGAGATTAATCGCGAGCAGGGCTCGCTCCCACAGGGTTTTGTGTCGATCACAAGATCTATTGGCGTTCCCGGCCAACTGTGGGAGCGAGCCTGCTCGCGATGGCGGTTTCACATTCAGCATTGATGTTGACTGGCAGTCCGCTTTCGCGGGCCCGCTCCCACAGGGTTTTGTGTGGATCACAAGATCTACAGTCGATCACGGCCAACTGTGGGAGCTAGCCTGCTCGCGATGGCGGTTTTGCATCCACCATTTGTCTGTGCTTCTGCCACACTCGATGGGTGTTGATCGTTCGGACAATATTCAACACAAAAACCACGTATCCTGCGCGCCCCGTTTGACCTTCAACCCGCGAGGACAGTTTGTCTAAAGGTATCGCTCTATCGGTTACAGCCTCGATGCTGTTTGCCGTCATGTATTACTACACATCGCTGCTCTCCCCCTTGAGCGGCGTAGAAATCTTCGGTTGGCGGATGCTGCTGACCGCGCCGTGCATGACGGTGTTCATGGTGGTGTCCGGTGAATGGAAGCGCGTGGTCGAGATTGTTCGGCGGCTGGCTGGCAAGCCGAAGCTGATTGTCGGCCTGATTGGCTCTGCGGTGCTGCTGGGCCTGCAACTCTGGTTGTTCATGTGGGCACCGCTCAACGGTTATAGCCTCGACGTGTCGCTGGGGTATTTCCTGTTGCCGCTGTCCATGGTCCTGACTGGGCGAATCGCCTATGGCGAGCGTCTTTCCTATCTGCAGAAAATCGCCGTGTTCTTCGCCAGCCTTGGCGTGCTCAACGAGTTGTATCAGGTCGGCGGTTTTTCCTGGGCGACCTTGCTGGTGGTGGTCGGCTATCCGATCTATTTCATCCTGCGCAAGCGCCTGGCCACCGACAACCTTGGCGGGCTCTGGCTGGACATGGCGTTGATGCTGCCGGTGGCGTTCTGGTTCGTGCAGGGCGGCGAGCAAGGTTTCGGCGTGTTTGATCAACATCCGTGGCTGTCGCTGTTGATCCCGATACTCGGGGTGATCAGTGCTTCGGCGCTGGTGGTCTACATCATTGCCAGTCGGCTGCTGCCGTTCAGCCTGTTCGGGTTGTTGAGTTACGTCGAGCCGGTGCTGTTGCTCGGCGTTGCGTTGCTGCTGGGGGAAAGCATCAAGGCCGGCGAATGGCTGACCTATATTCCGATCTGGTTGGCGGTGCTGGTGTTGGTGTTTGAAGGGTTCAAGCATTTGATGCGTCATCGACGCCCGTAACATTGCATGCACAATAAAATGTGGGAGCGAGCCTGCTCGCGATAGCGGTCTTTCAGCCAACATCCATGTTGAATCTGAAGTCCCCATCGCGAGCAGGCTCGCTCCCACAGTTTTAAAGCTGAACCGGGTTAATCAGTAGAGAGCACACCCCGACGAACCTGGTCACGCTCGATGGATTCGAACAGTGCCTTGAAATTGCCTTCGCCGAAGCCATCGTCGCCTTTACGCTGGATGAATTCAAAGAACACCGGGCCCATCAGGGTTTCCGAGAAGATCTGCAGCAGCAGACGCTTGTCGCCCGACTCGGACGAACCGTCCAGCAAAATGCCCCGCGCTTGCAATTCGTTGACCGGCTCGCCGTGATTCGGCAAACGGCCTTCGAGCATTTCGTAGTAGGTGTCCGGCGGCGGCGTCATGAAACGCATGCCGATGCTTTTCAAGTGATCCCAGGTCTTGATCAGGTCATCGCTGAGGAAGGCCACGTGCTGGATGCCCTCACCGTTGAACTGCATCAGGAACTCTTCGATCTGCCCGGCGCCCTTGGAGGACTCTTCGTTCAGCGGGATACGGATCATGCCGTCCGGCGCGGTCATGGCCTTGGAGGTCAGGCCGGTGTATTCGCCTTTGATATCGAAGTAACGGATTTCACGGAAGTTGAACAGCTTCTCGTAGAAGTTGGCCCAGTAAGCCATGCGCCCGCGATACACGTTGTGGGTCAGGTGATCGATGATCTTCAGGCCGGCCCCGACCGGGTTGCGGTCAACGCCTTCGATGAACACGAAGTCGATGTCGTAGATCGAACTGCCTTCGCCGAAACGGTCGATCAGGTACAGCGGCGCGCCGCCAATGCCTTTGATCGCCGGCAGGTGCAGCTCCATCGGACCGGTTTCGATGTGGATCGGTTGGGCGCCGAGTTCCAGGGCACGCTTGTAGGCCTTTTGCGAATCCTTGACGCGGAACGCCATCCCGCACACCGACGGGCCATGTTCGGCCGCGAAGTACGACGCCACGCTGTTGGGTTCGTTGTTGAGGATCAGGTTAATCGCGCCCTGGCGATACAGGTGCACGTCTTTGGAACGGTGGGTCGCGACCTTGCTGAAGCCCATGATCTGGAAGATCGGCTCCAGGGTGTTAGGGGTCGGCGATGCGAATTCGATGAACTCAAAGCCCATCAGGCCCATTGGGTTTTCGTATAAATCTGCCATGGTTGGCGCCTCATCATTTTCTTGTCAATTAACGGATCGTTAGTTGCTAGCAATGCTGAGACCGGCGGGTGGCGCGCAGGAGATGCCCCGCACGCTGCGGGCGAGGAAGTCACCGTAGATCAATTGAAACCCAAAACTCTTCATTGTCGACCCAAGGCTCTTGCGGGCGAGGCTTCTGCTGCCAGAAGACGATTATTCTTATATGCGTAACTCGATTCTACACAGCGTAAATCAGTTTGTCCGCCTTCTTATAAAATCCCCCTTTTTGTAGCGTGCGCAAGCGGTTTGTTGCACAGAAAAATCCCTGCCAGGATCAGCCCGCCGCCCAGGCACATCACCAGTGTCAATTGCTCACCCAGCAACAATGCGCCAAACAGAACGGCGGTCAGCGGGTTCAAGGCAATGAACACACCCGAACGCGTCGCACCGATTTTGCGGATACCGTCGTAATAACCAATATAGGCCAATGCCGAACCCAGTACGCCCAGGTACATCAGGCTCAACCATTGTTGCGTGCCGAGTTCAGCCAGCGCCGCGACACTCAGTTCACCACGCACGGCGCTGGTCACCCAGAGCATCAGCGTGCCCAGCAAAATCGAGTACGTCACCGTCTGCACCGGCCCCAACGTTTGATTCAGGCCTTTGGAGAACAGAGAATAAATGCCCCAGCCGAGCACGCAGCCGAAAATCAACAGATCGCCGATCCAGGCATCAGTACCACCGGCCAGTAACTGCGGATTGCGGCTGACGATCACCAGGCTGGCGCCGGCAATGCAGATAGCGATACCGGCCACTTTCGCCCCACTCAGTCGCTCCTTGAACAATAGCCACGACGCCAGGCCGATCACGGCCGGATTCAACGCCACGATCAACGACGCCCGTGACGCGTTGATGTAATGCAGCCCGTAAAAGAAGCACAGGTTGTAGAAGAAAATCCCGAAAAAACCCAGCAGCGTCAGTTGCAGCCATTGCCGAGGGCTGGGGCGCACCAAAGGCACCCGCGCCAGCAACAGAAACAGCAGCAACGCCACGCTCGCCAGCAAGAACCGCAGGCTCGCGGCCAATATCGGACTGAGGCTGTCGGCCAGAAATCGCCCGGCGACGAACGTCCCGCCCCAGATCATGGTGACCGCGGCCAGTTTCAGATAAACCGGTACATCGGTAGTTTTCGCAAGTGTCTGTTCGTACGTAGTCATTAGGTCTCCACCATCAGAAATCGGGTACATGGCATAACCAGTCAGTTAAGCCATAGCGCACCCGTAGCAGCTGCCGAGCCCGCGAGGCTGCGTTCGGCTGCGCAGCAGTCGCAAAATCAGGGACTGCGGCACGTCAGGCAGACCGCATCAGCCGGATTCACGACTGCTTCGCAGCCGAACGCAGGCTTCACCAGCTGTTACAGATTGCGATCGGCCTCGGCACATGGCGTATCATTCTGCTAATACCCGATCATCGTAAAATGAGTAAATACTCATGACCCTGACTCAACTCGAGATTTTCTCGCTGGTGGCCGAACTGCGCGGTTTCACGGCGGCAGCCCATCGTTTGGAGATTTCCCAATCCGCGGTGTCCCACGCGCTCAAGTCGCTGGAACAGGAACTGGGTGTAGAACTGCTGCGTCGGCATCAGTCTCAGGTCGAGCTGAGTGACATCGGCCAGCAGCTGTTACTGCGCGCTCGGGCGATGCTCGGGCTGGCCAACACGTTGCGCCAGGAAGCGGCGGATGCCCGCGGGATGAAACGCGGCACCCTGCGCATCGGCTCGTTCGGCCCGACTTCATCGATCAAACTACTGCCGAAAATCCTGCAGCATTACCGCGCCGCACACCCGGGCATCGAGGTTCACATCGACGAAGGGCCGGATCGCCAAGTGATCCAGTGGCTGGAAGAGCGACGTATCGATATCGGCTTCGTGGTGTTGCCCCTGGAGCGTTTCGACACTTTTGGGCTGATCGAAGACCAGATGGTCGCGCTGCTGCCTGCCGACCATGCGCTGGCCGGTCGCGACAGTTTGAGCTTGAGCGATTTATGCCACGACCCTTTTGTACTGACCGAAGCCGGTTCTTCGGAACTGGTATCGCGCTTATTCAACGCGGCGCGGTTGACGCCGAATATTCGCTATCGCTGTTCGCAGTTGCTCAGCACACTGGACACCGTAGGCCGTGGCGACGCCCTGACCGTTGTCGCCGAAAGCTCTTTGCCTGACCACAACGACAACCGCTACGTGAAAAAACCGCTGTCGCCACCGGTCAGCCGCCAAGTCGGGCTGGCGGTGCTCGATCAGCGTCAGTCATCACCTGCGACGCTGGCCTTTATCAAACTGGCTTCAAGCCTGAATGATCATTGAACGGCATAGGTGCTGCCGGCCAACTATCATGGCTGAACTCTTCTGGGAGGCGTGTCGCCCTGCCAACCTTTGAGAGCCCTCTTTTATCGCGATGGATTTGCGAATGCCACTGAACGTCAAAAGCCGCCGCAAACGCGGTACCCGGATCGTCGTGACCGTTCTGAGCGCGGCGCTCCCAATGGCGTTGGGGGGTGCCATCCTCTATCTGCAGGCTGAACGTACGCTCAAGCAAAGTACCGAACTGTCTGGCGAAGAAGCCGTTCGCCAATTCGAGCTGATGCTCGACAACACCGCACTAGCGGCGCAAGAACTACTGCCTCTGGCCGGCCAGAATTGCAGCGACGTCAAACTGGCCCTGCGTGAACAAGTCACCCGCCGACCATTCGTGCGCTCGACCAATCTTGTATGGAACACCAACCTCTATTGCAGTTCGTTGTTCGGTGAATATCAGGAAAAGATCAATCCCGACGATTACACCCAAGGCAAGCTATGGCTCATGAACGGCAATCCAGTCACGCCCAATACCGCGTTGCTGGTGTATCGGCTGAGCGAAGGAAACCAGGGCGCATTGACCACGCTGGACGGTTATCACCTGAGTAACGTGCTGCGCCTGATCGGTCGCAAAGCATTATTGTTGTTGCAAGTCGGCCCCCACTGGTTGTCAGCCGACGGCAAGGTCCATGACGATGCCCTGCCCGCCTTGCCCGTGGCGCTAAACACGCTGGCGTCTTCGCGTTATGCCTTTACCGTTACCGCAGGTTTTCCCGAAGGAGAAACCTGGCGTTACATGCGCAGTGAGTACCCGCCGCTGTTCAGTCTGTTGATGTTCTTCGGTGTGGTGTCCGGCTCGATCGGACATGTGCTGCAGAAACGCTCGATGTCGCCGAGCCGTGAAATGCAGCGGGCGCTGGAGGCAGCAGAGTTCATTCCTTATTTTCAGCCCGTGGTGCACGGCGACAATAAGCAGTGGTCCGGCGCCGAAGTATTGATGCGCTGGAAACATCCCAAAGAAGGCCTGGTACGCCCTGATCTGTTCATCCCGTTTGCCGAACATTCCGGGCTGATCGTGCCGATGACTCGCTCCTTGATGCGACAGACCTGCGCATTGCTGGCTCCCCTGTCGACCTCGTTCGACAGGCCGTTTCACATTGGCATCAACATTACCGCCAGTCACTGCCGGGATCTGGAACTGGTCGAAGACTGCCGTGAATTCCTCAGCGCTTTCGCCCCGGGCAGCATCAACCTGGTGCTGGAGCTGACCGAACGCGAACTCATCGAGCCGACAGCCATCACCCTGCAATTGTTCGAGCAGCTTCACGGGTTGGGCGTGATGATCGCGATCGATGACTTCGGAACGGGTCACTCAAGCCTGGGTTACTTGCGTCAGTTCAATGTGGACTTTCTGAAAATCGATCAGAGCTTTGTCTCCATGATTGGCGTTGACGCCCTGTCCCGACACATCCTGGACAGCATCATCGAACTGTCGGCCAAACTCGATCTGGGTATTGTCGCCGAAGGCGTGGAAACCGTAGAACAGAGTGACTATCTGACGGCCCACGGCGTGAACTTCCTGCAAGGTTATCTGTTTGGTCGGCCGATGCCCGGCGCAGACTTCATTAGAGCATTAAGTGATCGTTAACTAACCGCTCTAAGGGGCGAAATCATGAAGATGCGCACCAAATTGAATCAAAAGACTACTCTTGTTACATGAAGAAAAAGTCAGGATTTACTCTTGGCCAATTAACTACTACAATTTTTCATGCCTGTGCAGAACTGGCAGGTGCGCCATTATCACCGAGTCGCTTCAAGGCTCTTGGCTTATAGCTTTGTTTGCGGTTGGTATCAGCCAAACACACTATTGGAGTAAAGATATTGTCCAGACTCGCTGAATTCCGTGCAGCTGAAAAGGCCCTTCAAGAACAGCTCAAGCAGTTGGAATCGCTGAAGAACGATGCCGGGCTCAAGAAAGAAATCGAATTCGAAGAAAAGCTCCAGGGGCTGATGAAAACCTACGGCAAGAGCTTGCGCGACATCATCGCCATCCTCGATCCAAACCCGGCAAAATCCGGCCTGCAGCAGGCAGCAGCGCCTAAAACCCGCCGCGCTCGCGTGGTCAAGGTGTATCAGAACCCGCACACCGGCGAACTGATTGAAACCAAGGGCGGCAATCATCGCGGCCTGAAAGCCTGGAAGGAACAATACGGTGCTGCCACCGTTGATTCCTGGCTGCGAGGCTAAGCACTCGCGATCATGAAAAAGCCCTGCAATGCAGGGCTTTTTCATGGACAGCGTCTAAATGCAACGAAAGTCGCCGATCAACTCGTTACATCCCGATGAACTTTATGCTTAATCCCTTTGGCTATCTAAAAAATGTCGAACACGCTGAAATCTACTGATACGTAAACCTTAAACTAAAGTTTCAAGCTGTTTCGAGCCGCCGCTATGTCGTCCTGACTTGCCTTATAAACCTCTGCCTGCCCCGCATAAGAAAGAACATAGGCCTTATCGGCGTCAACCGCCGCGACCAATGTTTGAGACAGCACATGTCGACCGTTCTGCGTAATCGTGCAGGTAGTTTCCAGCGCCGATAGCCGGCTTAAGGTAGTCGGGTGAATTTTAGTGCAAACGCTCTGATATCCACTCTGAAAAAAGTCCTTTTGCACCGACTTGCGCATTTCCAGGAGCACGCCTTCCAGGTTCACCTGATGACCACTTTCTACCTGAGTCATGGTCAACTCCATCACCATCACCGGCGTACCATCCTGATCGTTTTTTACCGCGCGTTGCCGGGATACCTGGGGTTTAGCCTCGTCTTGCGCAATAGCCTCGACGGTCCATCCGCCTGGCCAGGTCATGACCGGAGCCTCTGCATAAACGGGGGTAACACCTGAAAGCAGACACATCAGGACGAACATCGATTGACAGAATCGGGTCATTGCAATGAACACTCACGAATTGAGCCGTAAAGTCTGAGCCTCACCCGGCTGTCAGGCAAGCCTGCGGTTTTGGTTTGGCGATGCCGGAGCCCTTGCGTATCATTGTGACCATTCTTGGATTTTCCGGAGGGCCCCATGAGCCTGCACGAACTCAATACATTTCCCGGTGTGACTGCACAACCCGACACCGCCACCCAGAAGTTCGTCTTCAACCACACCATGCTGCGGGTCAAGGACATTACCAAGTCCCTGGATTTCTACACCCGCGTCCTGGGTTTCTCGCTGGTGGAAAAACGCGATTTCCCGGAAGCCGAGTTCAGTCTGTATTTCCTGGCGCTGGTCGATAAAAACCAGATCCCGGCCGATGCCGCGGCTCGCACCGAGTGGATGAAATCGATTCCCGGCATTCTCGAGCTGACCCATAACCACGGCACCGAGAACGACGCGGATTTCGCCTACCACAATGGCAACACCGACCCACGTGGCTTCGGCCATATCTGCATTTCGGTACCGGACATTCGTGCCGCGTGCGAGCGCTTCGAAGCGCTGGGCTGCGATTTCCAGAAACGCCTGAACGACGGCCGCATGAAGAGCCTGGCCTTCATCAAGGACCCGGATGGTTACTGGGTAGAAATCATTCAGCCTGCACCGATGTAAGCCCCACACACAGAAATGATCGTTCCCACGCTCTGCGTGGTAACGCCTCCTGTGACGCTCTGCGTCACGCTTTGGGACGCTCTGCGTCCCGGGCTGCATTCCCACGCAGAGCGTGGGAACGATCAGTGCGAGACACAAAAAAACCCCATGATCACTCATGGGGTTTTGTGTTTTCGGCGTCGGCGTTTATGCAGGCGCCGAGGTGCGGATCAAGTGATCGAATGCACTGAGGGAAGCCTTGGCGCCCTCGCCCACCGCAATCACGATCTGCTTGTACGGCACGGTGGTCACGTCACCGGCCGCAAACACGCCAGGCATCGACGTTTCACCGCGGGCATCGACGATGATCTCGCCACGCGGCGACAGCTCGATGGTGCCTTTGAGCCAATCGGTGTTAGGCAACAGACCTATCTGCACGAAGATTCCTTCCAGCTCGACAGTGCGCAACTCGTCCGACTGACGATCCTTGTAGCGCAGGCCGTTGACCTTTTGACCATCGCCAGTCACTTCAGTGGTTTGCGCACTGGTGATAACAGTAACGTTCGCCAGGCTGTGCAACTTGCGCTGCAATACCGCATCGGCGCGCAGTTGTACGTCGAACTCCAGCAGCGTCACGTGGGATACGATACCGGCCAGGTCGATGGCTGCTTCGACGCCGGAGTTACCGCCGCCAATCACCGCCACACGCTTGCCTTTGAACAGCGGACCGTCACAGTGCGGGCAGTACGCCACGCCCTTGTTGCGGTATTGCTGCTCACCGGGAACGTTCATTTCACGCCACCGGGCGCCGGTCGCCAAAATCACGGTCTTGGCTTTCAAGGACGCACCACTGGCGAAGTGGATTTCGTGCAGCGCGCCATTTTTGCCCGGCACAAGCTTGTCGGCGCGTTGCAGGTTCATGATATCCACGTCGTACTGCTTGACGTGTTCTTCCAGCGCCACGGCCAGTTTCGGCCCTTCGGTTTCCTGCACCGAGATGAAGTTCTCGATGGCCATGGTGTCGAGCACCTGCCCACCAAAACGTTCCGCCGCCACACCGGTGCGAATACCTTTACGAGCAGCGTAGATCGCCGCCGAAGCACCGGCCGGGCCACCGCCGACGACCAGTACATCAAAGGCTTCTTTGGCGCTGATTTTCTCGGCCTGGC
This sequence comes from Pseudomonas sp. NPDC089918, assembly GCF_050280605.1. Classification (NCBI taxonomy): domain Bacteria; kingdom Pseudomonadati; phylum Pseudomonadota; class Gammaproteobacteria; order Pseudomonadales; family Pseudomonadaceae; genus Pseudomonas; species Pseudomonas sp. NPDC089918. The sequence goes on from NZ_JBNNVP010000007.1 coordinate 159,342, forward strand.
GCTCGATGCCGCTGGTGTCGATCTTGGCGAGGATCTCTTCCAGGCCCATGCGGCCCTGGCCGAAGTTAACGCCGTTCAGGTAAACGCTTGGGACGGCCATGATCTGGCGCTCGTCGACTTCAGCCTGAAACAGCGCGCCATCGATGGCGACGTGGCGGATGTTCGGGTTCAGCACAGCCATCAGATTCAACGCCTGGACCACGTCCGGGCAGTTCTGGCAGGACAGCGAGAAGTAAGTCTCGAAGTTGAACTCGCCTTTGAGCGAGCGTATCTGTTCGATCACTTCAACGCTGGCCTTCGATGGGTGGCCGCCAACTTGCAGCAGGGCCAGCACCAAGGACGTGAATTCGTGGCCCATCGGGATACCGGCGAAACGCAGGCTGATGTCGGCTCCCGGGCGGTTGATCGAGAACGATGGCTTACGTGCATCGTCACCGTTGTCGAGCAAAGTAATCTGGGTAGAAAGACTGGCAACGTCTTTGAGTAATGCGAGCATTTCCTGGGATTTCGCACCGTCATCGAGGGATGCAACGATCTCGATCGGCTGGGTGACCCGTTCCAGGTACGATTTCAACTGGGCTTTAAGAGTGGCGTCCAACATACGGGCGATTTCCTTTATTCGTGTCGAAAAAAAACGCCCGAGCGAATCTCGCCCGGGCGTTTTTGAGGGCGGTGCAGCTTACTTAGGAGGTGCGGAGTTCCGCCCTGATGAAGCGCGTCACAGACTTAGATCTTGCCGACCAGGTCCAGGGACGGAGCCAGAGTGGCCTCGCCTTCTTTCCACTTGGCTGGGCAAACCTGGCCCGGGTGAGCAGCAACGTACTGAGCAGCCTTGATTTTGCGCAGCAGCTCGGAAGCATCACGGCCTACACCGCCGTCGTTCAGTTCAACGATTTTGACCTGGCCTTCAGGGTTGATCACGAAGGTGCCACGGTCAGCCAGACCAGCTTCTTCGATCAGCACGTCGAAGTTGCGGGAGATAGCGTGAGTCGGGTCGCCGATCATGGTGTACTGGATTTTGCCGATCGCTGGCGAAGTGTTGTGCCAGGCAGCGTGAGCAAAGTGGGTATCGGTGGAAACGCTGTAGATTTCGACGCCCAGCTTCTGGAACTCGGCGTAGTTGTCAGCCAGGTCTTCCAGTTCGGTCGGGCAGACGAAGGTGAAGTCAGCTGGGTAGAAGAACACGACAGACCACTTGCCTTTCAGGTCAGCGTCCGACACTTTTACGAAGTCGCCATTTTTAAAGGCGTCAGCTTTGAACGGTTTAACTTGGCTGTTGATGATAGGCATCGATGACTCTCCGTCAGGGGTTAAGAAGTTGATGGGTGAATCCTACCCAGTCGATCGCCGGCTGGCTCATTGGCAAACCTGATGCTGTTGATTGGTTTTCGCTATTAGCCGACAGTATTAATAGAAGAAAACGTGATCTACAGCGTCAATGGCTTTTCAGCGATGCGGGTCATCCCGATAAACGGGCTGGATTCAACATAGCGCATGGCGGACTTCATATCCTTCCAGCCCACGTAATTCATCAACGACTTCAAATCCCAACCGCTCTGATGGGCCCAGGTGGCAAAGCCACGACGCAAGGAGTGACTGGTGTAGTGCTCGGCCGCAATACCGGCGCGCTCCAGTGCCTGGCGCAATAAGGGAATCACGCTATTGGCGTGCAAGCCCTCCTCGCTCAAATGGCCCCAGCGGTCGATACCCCGAAACACCGGCCCGCGGACCAGCGCCGCTTCAGTGATCCACTGGATATAGGCCTGCACCGGACACAAACGCTGCAAGGCTGGCGTCTGGTACGTCTGACCGAGGTTCTCGCGGTCGCTCTTGCTGCGAGGCAAGTAGAGGGTAATGCCTGAGCCGGCGCTGGCCTGCACATGCTCAATCTGCACGCGACACAATTCATCGCTACGGAAACCGCGCCAAAAGCCCAGCAGAATCAGCGCCGTGTCACGCCGGGCCCGCAGCAATCCCGGTTGATCGCCCTGCGCCTTGGCGGTTTGCGCCTCCTGCTCCAGCCAGGCCACCACTTGCTCCAGATGCTGAAGCTGCAATGGCTCGGCCTGTTTCTCCTGTGCCGGGTGCAGCGCGCGAATGCCCTTGAACACTTTGCGCACCACGGGCGCCTTGGTGGGATCGGCGAAACCCTGACTGTTGTGCCACTGGGCCAGCGCGGACAAGCGCAACTTCAAGGTATTGATCGATAGCACGCCTGCGTGGGCCACGAGATAGCGCGCCACGCTGTCACTGGTCGCTGGCAGGAACCCGCCCCAACTGACTTCGAAGTGCTCGATGGCCGCGCGATAGCTGCGACGGGTGTTGTCGCGCGTGGCGGCTTGCAGGTAGCGATCCAGTTCAGTCATGGGCTCAGTTCTCGAAAACGTACCGCTCTGGCGGGTGAAACCCCGGATTACAGCGCATCACACGGGGTAATACCAGTATATCCCGCATGATGAATCACGGAATTTAAACTTTATTCATATCATGGTACATTGTGTATATTAGTGGTACGTACCACAGTATCAAATCGTAGGAGAACACATGGCACGTGGCGGCGTAAACAAGGCACTGGTGCAAGCGGCACGCTCAGCAATCCTCGCCCGGGGCGAACACCCGAGCATCGACGCGGTGCGGATCGAGATGGGCAATACCGGTTCAAAAACCACAATCCATCGCTATATGAAGGAGCTCGATGACGGCGCCGAACCCGCCCAAGCACCTTCCGAGCCTATCGACGATGAGCTGACAAGCCTGGTGTCGCGGCTGGCGCAACGCCTGAAAGAGCAGGCGCAAGAACCCATCGACCAGGCACGCGCGCAGTTCGAGCAACAACGAAAAGAGCTGGAAACCCAACTGCATGAGGCCCGCGAGGCCAATACCGAATTGCACCAGCAATACGAAATTCAAAGTCTGGCACTGACCCAGGAATCGGCAGAACTGCATGACACTCGCTCCATGCTGCAAAGCGAACAAACCCGCAACGCCGGATTGAACCAGGCGCTGGCAGATTTCGAATTACGCTTGCAAGACAAGGATGAGCAGATTCGCTCGCTGGAAGAAAAGCACCTGCACGCTCGTGAGGCGCTGGAACACTACCGCAATGCCGTCAAAGACCAGCGCGAGCAGGAACAGCGCCGCCACGAAGGCCAGGTGCAGCAGATTCAGATGGAGTTGCGTCAGGCGCAGCAAAGCGCACTGGTTCGACAGGATGAAATCACCCAACTGCATCGCGATAACGAGCGCTTACTGACGGAAAACCGCGGAACGCTGCGAGAGTTGAGCCTGTCGCAAGAGCAACTCAAGCACACCAATAGCCGGCAGGATCAGCTGCTGGAACAGGTCAACCGTATCGACAGCGAACGCACCCTCCTCCAGGAACGCTTGCGCATTGCCATGCTGGAAAGCCAGTCACTCAAGCAGAACATCGACGAACAGTCGCACATCAACAAAGCGCTGGAAGTTGAACTGATCAAGTTGCAGGCAAGCCTGGATGAAAGCGCGCGACTGGCCGCTGTCGTTGCGGCAGGGCCAGACGCATCAGCGCCGCGTAAGGACGATTAACTCGCGACCGGCGTACGCATGGTGACGAACTCTTCGGCGGCAGTCGGATGCACGCCGATGGTTTCGTCGAAGTCACGTTTGGTCGCGCCTGCCTTCAAGGCAATTGCCAACCCCTGAACGATCTCGCCGGCTTCCGGGCCTACCATGTGGCAGCCCAGGACCTTGTCAGTCTTGGCGTCCACCACCAGCTTCATCAAGGTTCGTTCCTGGCATTCAGTCAGGGTCAGCTTCATCGGCCGGAAACGGCTTTCGAAGATCACCACCTCGTGGCCGGCCTCCCGCGCCTCTTCTTCGGTCAGGCCGACAGTGCCGATGTTAGGCAAGCTGAACACGGCGGTCGGGATCATCTTGTAATCCACCGGACGATATTGCTCGGGTTTGAACAAACGCCGCGCCACGGCCATGCCTTCCGCGAGCGCGACCGGCGTGAGCTGTACTCGCCCGATCACATCGCCCAGAGCCAGGATAGATGGCTCTGCGGTTTGATACTGCTCATCGACCTCGACAAAGCCTTTCTTGTCGAGTTTGACGCCGGTGTTTTCCAGCCCAAGGTTGTCGAGCATCGGACGCCGGCCGGTGGCGTAGAACACGCAGTCCGCCTCCAGTACACGACCATCCTTGAGCGTGGCTTTCAGGCTGCCATCGGCTTGCTTTTCGATGCGTTCGATATCGGCATTGAATTGCAGGTCCATGCCGCGCTTGGACAGCTCTTCCTGCAAATGCTTGCGCACCGCACCATCGAAGCCACGCAAGAACAGATCTCCGCGATACAGCAGCGTGGTCTCGGCACCCAGCCCGTGGAAAATCCCGGCAAACTCCACCGCAATGTAACCACCACCGACCACCAGAACGCGCTTTGGCAGCTCTTTAAGGAAGAACGCCTGGTTGGAACTGATCGCGTGCTCGTGCCCCGGAATCTCCGGGACCTGCGGCCAGCCACCGGTAGCGATCAGGATGTTTTTGGCGGTGTAGCGCTTGCCATCGAACTCGACGGTATGCGGATCGACGATTTTCGCGTGGCCTTCATGCAGGGTCACACCGCTGTTGACCAGCAGATTGCGATAGATGCCGTTCAGGCGATTGATCTCGCGATCCTTGTTGGCGATCAGCGTCGCCCAGTCGAACTTCGCCTCACCCGGGGTCCAGCCAAAACCTTGCGACTGCTCGAAGTCTTCGGCGAAGTGCGCACCGTAGACCAGCAATTTTTTCGGCACACAGCCGACGTTCACACACGTACCGCCCAGGTAGCGACTCTCGGCCACGGCGACTTTCGCGCCGAAACCGGCCGAAAACCGCGCAGCCCGCACACCGCCGGAACCGGCGCCAATCACATACAGGTCAAAATCGTAGGCCATTTCTATCTCCTCGGCAGGCCACCAGCATACCTGCGGGCGGCCTTTGGGCAAGCGTTGCAAACTATGTGGGGCCGGAAAATGAAAAAGCCACCCGAAGGTGGCTTTTCAATACAAGCAGCTCAGGCGCTATCAGTAAGCCTTGCCAGTCTTGTAGAAGTTCTCGAAGCAGAAGTTGGTCGCATCGATGTAGCCTTCGGCGCCACCGCAGTCGAAACGCTTGCCTTTGAACTTGTAGGCCATGACGCAGCCGTTTTGTGCCTGCTTCATCAGGGCGTCGGTGATCTGGATTTCGCCGCCCTTGCCTGGCTCGGTTTGTTCGATCAGGTCGAAGATGTCCGGGGTCAGGATGTAACGGCCGATGATCGCCAGGTTCGACGGTGCATCTTCAGGCTTTGGTTTTTCAACCATGCTGTGAACGCGGTAGATGTCGTCGCGGATCATCTCACCGGCAATCACGCCGTACTTGTGAGTTTCTTGCGGGTCGACTTCCTGAATGGCAACGATGGAGCAGCGGAACTGCTTGTACAGCTTGACCATCTGGGTCAGTACGCCGTCGCCTTCCAGGTTTACGCACAAGTCATCCGCCAGTACCACGGCGAAAGGTTCGTCGCCGATCAGCGGGCGACCCGTCAGAATCGCGTGGCCCAAGCCTTTCATTTCGGTCTGGCGAGTGTAGGAGAACGAGCACTCGTCGAGCAGTTTGCGGATACCGACCAGGTATTTCTCTTTGTCGGTGCCCTTGATCTGGTTTTCCAGCTCGTAGCTGATGTCGAAGTGGTCTTCCAGAGCGCGCTTGCCACGACCGGTGACGATGGAAATTTCGGTCAACCCGGCATCCAGTGCTTCTTCAACGCCGTACTGGATCAGTGGCTTGTTTACCACCGGCAGCATTTCTTTGGGCATGGCTTTAGTCGCTGGCAGGAAGCGAGTACCGTAACCGGCTGCTGGGAACAAGCATTTCTTGATCATATAAGTCCTTGAAAGGGCTGTGTGTACGAGTTTCGGCGCAGTCTAATCAGGCGGCGTGCACCTTACAATGCCCCGCGCTGGCTAACCGATGCCATCATAGAGAAATATTCTGATGGATAGTTCCGCAGATACATTGCACAACCTCTTATAGATAGCAGAGATCGGCAGATTTGCGCGGCCATCATCCGAAAGACAATCCGCCCTACCCTACACCATAGGCACCCGTTGAGGGCATTTGGCGCTATCATTGTGCGATTGAACCAGCCAACGAGGCAGATAGATGTCGGCAGCAAAAAGTGTTAATGGGTACCTGATCAATCAGGCAAAAGACGGCCAGTGGTGGGTAGACAGCGTCGGCGGCGAAAATATTGCCGGGCCGTTCCCTACCGAAGCGTTGGCGATTGAAGTGGCATCGGTGTTGCAAGATCAACCCGCAGGCCCCAAGCGGCGCGGCAAGGACAAGCCTTGAGCTGAACCTGACACGACGTAGCCCTGCCTTTGCGCAGGGCTTTTTTGTGATTGTCCGCAACGAAGTGGCCATTCGCTATAACCTTTCGATGCAGCCGCTGTCACAGCTTTTAGCCACCATCACTGACGACCACCACGACATGAATAAATTTTTGCCACTGATTGCAGTTCTGGCCCTGAGCGGCTGCGCCACGTCCGAAACCACTTACCTGAAAAATGGCGAACAAGGCCTGAGCATCGACTGCTCCGGGGAAGCCAACGACTGGGCCACCTGCTACGAAAAAGCCGATGCCTCGTGCGCTGGCACCGGTTATCGGATTGTCGGTACCGACGGCACACCTTCGCCGCAGGAAAGCGACAAGACCTTGGGCGTCGACGTCGGCAATTACAAAAACCGCAGCGTGGTGGTGGTCTGCAAGTAGCTCTCCCGTGTTGAGAAACTTGAGCTACGCAAATCCTGTGGGAGCGTGGCTTGCCCGCGAAGAACGATGACGCGTAATACCTGAAAAACCGCGGTGTATTCTTCGCGGGCAAGCCTCGCTCCCACAGGTTCAGTGTCTTAACTTAACGTCATTAGGGCTCCCCCTGCCCTACATATGGATTTCGGCGAATTTGATCCCGAGCCCGCGCACGGTCTCGATTAAATCGTCGAGGCGACTGAAGGACTCGACTTCATCGTTGTCATCCACCAGGAAAAAACTGCGCCCGGCGCTTTTCTTGAAAAACACGATCCACTCCCCCGGATTCGCCGGGTTCTGAATCACGTGGGTGGCAGAGATATGACCCTCTGCATGGCGCTCCCGCACCTGCTCTCGCTTCATGCTTGACTCCAGAAATGACAATGCCGTCAAAGCGCGACTTTGACGGCATCGATGCTGACTGGGGGTAGTTTATCAGCCGGATATGCATGCGGTGGCGGCATTGCGTACATCCCATGGGCGCAATGGCACATTGGAGATGCGCTCATGCAGCTTGATGCTGCTGCCGCCAGAGCGGTCTTCAATTTCAAACACGGCGGCCGGCCCCGACGAGAACTTTTGCGGCACGATAACTCGCACGCCGTCCTTGTGCGGTTCGACTTGCAGGGCTCCACGGCTATCGGCGAGCTTTTCGACCAGGCATTGGGCGTACTCATGGGGATTCTTGCCTGATATCACGCTCATGGTGGGCAGTGTCTCATTGATGTCCGAGACACTCGCACATCCACCCACTGCCAACGCCAACGGCCCGACCAGAACTCCCCACTTCATACAGAACCTCCGATAAAGACCTTCCGACAGCACAAATGCTGGTTTTCTCCGAGGCTCACTGCTTTTATCGCTCATAGAATTCCGTATAACTGTTTTTAATTGTCAAAGCGCACCTCGAGAGCCGGATAATAACCTGTTCGGGCTGATAAACTGCGCCAATCGCCCATGCTATCGTTTTGATTTTGTAGAAAAAGCCCTTCTGGAGGCGCCTCATGAAATTTATCCACCAGCGCGAGCACCTCAACGAAGACGACATCGTCGTCATCCAGTGCTCCCAAATGTGCAACATCCGCTTGATGAACGACGCCAACTTCCGCAGCTTCAAGAATGGCGGCCGTCATACTTACCACGGCGGCGCATTCGACACCTTCCCGGCCCGCATCACTGCGCCAAGCACCGGTTTCTGGAACATCACCATCGACACGGTCAATCGCCGGCCGATCAGCGTGACCCGCAAACCGACCCTGACGCACTCGATCAAAATCATCCGCCGCTCCAGCTCCAAACTGAGCTGAGCCCACACCAAAACAGGCAGGTATGACCGTGGCCCAGACGACCAAATACGTCATCAAATACAAACTCAACGGCGAGCGCCGCTTTGAATTCGCCCAGCTGGAAAACGGCACGGAAGCAGAAGCCAAGGCTGCACTCGACGTCATTCATGGCCAGACTGAAGATGTCATCAGCGAGATCAGCGTGAGCAAAGCGCTGTAAAGCGATCTGGAGCGACAACATGGACGTCTGCTCCCCTTTCGAATTCGACCGCAAGCGCCGGAGTGCCCACTCCCGCAACGCTCACTAAACTGACCGCCTCGACCTTTTGGTCAAGGAGTCAGAACCTTGTTTACCGACCCGATTCATAACGATGCCCTCGACTGGATCACGCTTGCGCAGCAACTCGATCAGGATGGCTGCGCGCTAATCCGGTCGTTTTTAGGCCATCAGTCCTGCGATGAAATAAGCGCCCTGTACGACCGGCCCGAGCCCTTTCGCTCCAAAGTGGTGATGGCTCGCCACGGTTTTGGCCGGGGCGAGTACAAGTACTTCAAGTACCCGTTGCCGGATCCGGTGGCCCGGTTGCGTAGCGCGCTCTACCCTCGACTGGTTCCAATCGCCAATCGCTGGTACGAATCGATGGACCTGCCGACCCGTTTCCCCGAATCGCACGAAGCATTTTTGCAGCGCTGTCATGCCGCCGGTCAGGAACGCCCGACACCTTTGTTGCTGCAATATGGGCCGCAGGACTACAACTGTTTGCATCAGGACCTGTACGGCGAACACGTTTTTCCGCTGCAAGTGGCGATTCTTCTGTCAGAACCGGGGGAAGACTTTACCGGCGGTGAGTTTGTGCTGACGGAACAACGTCCGAGAATGCAGTCGCGCCCGCAAGTCATCGGTCTGAAGAAAGGCGACGCGTTGATTTTTGCCGTGAATCAGCGTCCGGTAAAAGGTGTTCGCGGCTATTACCGAGTAACGATGCGTCATGGCGTGAGTCGCCTGCACAGTGGAAAACGGCATACCCTTGGAATCATCTTTCACGATGCGTTATGACCCCATGAGCCCGATCACTTTTGATCTGTTTGCCGATACAGAACCCGAGCAGCCGTCCAGACGCGAGCAGATTGGCGAACAATCCTACGTGCTTAGAGGCTTTGCCCTGCCCTGGCTCGACCGGTTGCTGCCGGCGCTGGAGGCGGTTCTGGCCGCCGCGCCCTTTCGGCAGATGGTCACGCCCGGCGGCTTTACCATGTCAGTGGCACTGAGCAGTTGCGGCACCTGGGGCTGGACGACTGACCGCAGCGGCTACCAGTACACCCGTAATGATCCGCAGACCGGCGCACCCTGGCCTGAAATGCCTGAGGTGTTTTTCGAGCTGGCGCAAGCGGCGGCACGAGAGGCAGACTTTATGGATTTCGTACCGGACTCCTGCCTGATCAACCGCTATATTCCCGGTGCCAGAATGTCGTTGCATCAGGACAAAGACGAAGGTTCCTACGCGGCTCCCATCGTTTCGGTGTCCTTGGGGTTGCCGGCGACGTTCCTGTTCGGTGGCTTCGAACGCAGCACCAAAAGCCAACGCGTGCCGCTGTTGCACGGCGATATTGTGGTCTGGGGCGGCGTCGACCGTTTGCGTTATCACGGCGTATTGCCGATCAAGGAGGGTTATCACCCTCAGTTGGGCGAACAACGGATCAACTTCACCTTTCGTACCGCGGGATGAAACCGTTGAGTTCGACCGCAAGACCCGGAGTGTGGCGTCTCTGCCGGCTGGTTAATCTGCATGAAACGGGTCAACGGACATGAAGCCATGACAACTCAATCGACAAAAATCGCTACCGAGAACGATCCTCGCTGGGCTGCCGTGGTCGCGCGCGATCCCCGCGCCGACGGGCAGTTTGTGTATGCGGTGAAAACCACCGGCATCTACTGCCGCCCCAGCAGCCTGGCGCGTTTGCCGAAACCGCAGAATGTCGAGTTCTTCGACACCGCCGAGCAAGCTCAGGCGGCGGGTTATCGCCCCAGCAAACGAGCCGCGAAGGATCAAAGCGACGTCGCCGCACAGCACGCCACGACCGTGGCCGCCGCATGCCGTCACATCGAATCCGCCGAGACGTTGCCGGCGCTGAATGAACTGGCGGACGCAGCCGGTCTGAGCAGTTTCCACTTCCATCGCGTGTTCAAGGCCATCACCGGCCTGACGCCCAAGGGCTACGCCACCGCCCATCGTTCACGCAAGGTTCGCGAGCGCCTGGCGGACGGCGGCACGGTCACCGACGCCCTGTATGACGCCGGATTCAACTCCAACAGCCGATTCTATGAGGCCGCGGATCAAGTGCTGGGCATGAAGCCCGGCGATTACCGTGCGGCCGGGCAGAACAATGACATTCGTTTTGCCGTCGGCCAGTGTTCCCTCGGGGCGATTCTGGTGGCGCAAAGTGAGCGCGGCGTCTGCGCGATTCTATTGGGGGACGACCCGCATCAATTGGTCTGTGACCTGCAGGACAAGTTTCGGCGTGCCAACCTGATTGGCGCCGATCATGAGTTCGAGCAGTTGATCGCTAAAGTGGTGGGCTTTATCGAAGCCCCGGCCCTCGGCCTGGACTTGCCGCTGGACGTACGCGGCACGGCATTTCAGGAGCGGGTGTGGCAAGCCCTGCGGGAGATTCCCGCCGGCAGCACCGCCAGTTACGCCGATATCGCTCAACGCATCGGCGCACCGAAAGCCGTGCGCGCCGTGGCCCAGGCCTGTGGTGCGAACAGCCTGGCGGTGGCAATCCCTTGCCATCGCGTGGTGCGCAGCGACGGCAACCTGTCGGGCTATCGCTGGGGCGTGGAGCGCAAGCGTCAGTTGCTGGAACGCGAAAACGCGGCTGAGTCCTGAATGCCGATGTAGACCGCCACGGTCTCCGGGCCGGTGTAGACCTCGAAGTCCGTGGCGAACTTGCGGCGAACCTGCGGGTTATCCTCGAAGTAAGCCCAGACCAGGCCCCACGTCTGGATGACGCTGTCGGGCATCGGCCCTTTGGCGCTGAATACCAGGTAATCGCCGCCCTCAACCTGAATTTGCGCAAAGTCCTCGGAGGGCGCGGTGACCGCTGCACCCGCGGTTACATCGAAGTGACCCGAAGCGTCGGACTCGTAGTTGGAATAGACGCCGTACATAAAGGAATCCGGCTGTTTGTGGGCGATCTTGTCGAAAACGTCCTCAACGAAAAACTGTTCCCACATTGGGCCGATTCGCGCGGTATCTGGCTGCTTTTCTGCGGCATTGAGGGTTCGAACCTGCAACCCAGAGACGCTAAAGGGCAGCACTTCACGCAGCTTTACATCCATTGTCGCTATTTCCTTGTTTCTACAATTTGTCTGTTTGATTGGAACGAAAACGATCAACGATTGACGTCGACTACCACCCGACCACGCAACTGGCCGGCAAGCAGGCGCTGGGCCGCGTCGATGGCTTCACTCAAGCCGATTTCGTGGCTGATCAGCGGCAGCAAGGCAAAGTCCAGATCCTTGGCCAGGCGATTCCAGGCCAGTATCCGCTTGGCTTTGGGTTGGGTCACGCTGTTGATGCCGGCCAGGGTCACACCGCGCAAAATGAACGGCGCAACGGAGGCCGGGAAGTCCATGCCCTGGGCCAGTCCGCAAGCAGCGACGATGCCGTTGGCCCGAGTGCTGGCGCAAGCGTTGGCCAGCGTGTGGCTGCCGACCGAATCGATCACCGCCGCCCAACGTTCCTTGGCCAATGGTTTGCCCGGCTCCGACAACGTGGCGCGATCGATGATTTCACTGGCACCCAATTGCTTGAGGTAGTCGTGCTCGGCGGTGCGGCCGGTGGACGCCACCACGCGATAGCCGAGTTTGTTCAGCAGCGCGATGGCGAAACTGCCTACGCCACCGTTGGCGCCTGTCACCAGCACTTCGCCTTGATCGGGGTTCACACCGTTGTGCTCCAGCGCCAGGATGCTCAGCATCGCTGTGTAACCGGCCGTGCCGATGGCCATCGCTTGCGCGGCGGTGAAGGCTTTGGGCAACGGGATCAGCCAGTCGCCATTCAGGCGAGCTTTCTGCGCCAATCCGCCCCAGTGTCCTTCGCCCACACCCCAGCCATTGAGCAGGACTTGATCACCAACCTTGTAATCCGGATGACCGCTGACTTCGACAGTGCCTGCCAGATCGATCCCCGGCACCATCGGGAATTTGCGCACCACCGGGCTGCTGCCGGTGATCGCCAGGCCATCCTTGAAGTTCAGCGTGCTGTACGCCACACGCACCGTCACATCGCCCTCAGGCAATTGATCATCACTGATCTCTTGCAAGGTGGCCCGGTAACCGTTGTCGTCCTTGTCGATCAAAATACCTTTGAACATCACTGCCTCCCGATGGAATCGCTCAGTTGTCGTGCTGTTGAAATAACACATGAAAACACATCGCCGTAGCCGACTTTAAGCCAATCCTCAAACTCGACTGGCCTTGCGTCAGTCATTACTGATACAAATTCGCTTCTACCGACGTTGGAGAACACTGCACATGAGTCAATGGCCAGACACCCGCATTCTTGACCTGCTCGGGATCGAACTGCCGATCATCCAGGGCCCCTTGGCCGGCGCGACAACGTCGGCCATGGTGATTGCGGTGAGCAACGCTGGCGGCCTGGGCTCGATGCCCGCCGCGATGCTGAGCATCGAGCAGTTGCGCGAGGAGCTGAAAACGATTCGCCAACACACCCAGCGCCCGTTCAGCGTGAATTTCTTCTGCCATCAACCTCCGGCCCCCGATGAGCAACGCGCACGGGACTGGAAAAACCTGCTGGAACCGTATTACCGGGAACTGGGTGTCGACTTCGACGCGCCGACGCCAGTGTCCAATCGCGCACCGTTCGATCATGCGGCCTGCGAAGTGATCGAAGAATTTCGTCCCGCAGTGGTGAGTTTTCACTTTGGCTTGCCGGAAAAGTCTCTATTGGATCGGGTAAAAGCTACCGGGGCGAAAATTCTCTCTTCGGCGACTACCGTCGAAGAGGCCATCTGGTTGGAACAGCATGGTTGCGACGCGATCATCGCCATGGGTTACGAGGCCGGCGGTCACCGGGGGATGTTCCTCAGTGATGACCTGAGCAGCCAGGTAGGGACATTTGCCCTGGTGCCACAAATCGTCGATGCGGTGAAAGTGCCGGTAATTGCGGCGGGCGGGATTGGAGATGCGCGGGGTGTCGCGGCGGCTTTTCTGCTGGGCGCTTCGGCGGTCCAGGTGGGTACGGCTTATTTGTTCACGCCGGAGGCCAAGGTCAGCGCTTCTCACCAAAAGGCGTTGCGAACGGCTAAGGAGAGCGAAACGGCGGTTACCAATATTTTCACCGGCCGCCCGGCACGCGGGATTCTCAATCGGGTGATGCGTGAACTGGGGCCGATGAGCGCCAAGGCGCCGACGTTCCCCCTGGCGGGCGGTGCGTTGATGCCGCTGCGGGCCAAAGGGGAAGCGGACTTCAGCAGCCTTTGGGCCGGGCAGGCGTTCACGTTGGGGGTTGAAATGACTTCGGCAGAGCTGACCCGGCGGTTGGCGGATGAGGCGTTGGCCAAACTGACTCGCTGCTAGACAGCGACCAACAAAAAACTGTGGCTAGGGGGTTTCCTGTGGTGAGGGCGCTTCCTGTGATGAAGGGGCTTTCCTGTGGCGAGGGAGCTTGCTCCCGCTGGGTCGCGAAGCGGCCCACGACTGCTTCGCAGCCGAACGGGAGCAAGCTCCCTCGCCACAGGCAAGCCCCCTCGCCACAGGAGCCGCTTCATCACAGTTCAACTCTCTTCACGCTGCTAGAAAGTTCCGTTTACAGGCAATTCGCTATATATTCCGCTATATAGCGTTTCACTCGCCTACCACGGAGCCGTTCCATGACCATTCGTGCCTCACGTTTTGCCCCCGCGTGCCTGTTCACCGTGTTCGCTTTCGGGTCCGCCCAGGCGGATGAAGTCCAGGTCGCCGTTGCTGCCAACTTCACCGCGCCGATCCAGGCCATTGCGGCCGACTTCGAGAAAGACACCGGGCACAAACTGGTCACCTCCTTTGGTGCAACCGGCCAGTTTTACACCCAGATCAAGAACGGCGCGCCGTTCGAAGTGTTCCTCTCGGCAGACGACACCACCCCGAAAAAACTTGAAGCCGAAGGCGACACGGTCAAAGGCTCGCGCTTCACCTACGCCATCGGCACCCTGGCGCTGTGGTCGGCCAAGGACGGTTATGTCGACGCCAAGGGCAAGGTGCTGAGCGACAATCAGTATCAACATCTGTCCATCGCCAACCCGAAAGCCGCCCCGTATGGCCTGGCTGCCACTCAAGTGCTGGCCAAACAGGGGCTGACCGATAAGGTCAAAGACAAGATCGTTGAAGGCCAGAACATCACCCAGGCCTACCAGTTCGTGTCCACTGGTAATGCCGAACTCGGTTTTGTGGCCTTGTCGCAGATCTACAAAGACGGCAAAGTCACCAGCGGTTCGGCCTGGATCGTGCCGGCCGATCTGCATGACCCGATCAAACAAGACGCGGTGATCCTCAATAAGGGCAAGGACAACCCGGCTGCCAAGGCGCTGGTTGACTACCTCAAAGGTCCGAAAGCCGCCGCTGTCATCAAATCCTACGGTTACCAACTCTAAATGACGCTATCGAGTGCCGATTATTCCGCCATCTGGCTGACTCTCAAACTGGCGTCCCTGACGACCGTGATCCTGTTGGTCATCGGCACTCCGATTGCGTTATGGCTGTCGCGCACCCGGTCCTGGCTGCGCGGCCCGATCGGGGCGATCGTCGCCCTGCCCCTGGTGCTGCCGCCCACGGTGATTGGCTTTTATTTGTTGCTGGCGCTCGGTCCTAACGGGTGGGTCGGCCAGTTCACCCAATCGCTAGGGCTCGGCACCTTGACCTTCAGTTTTGCGGGGTTGGTGATCGGTTCGGTGCTGTACTCGATGCCGTTCGTGGTCCAGCCACTGCAAAATGCTTTTTCCGCCATTGGCACTCGCCCACTGGAAGTGGCTGCAACCTTGCGCGCCAACCCCTGGGACACGTTCTTCAGCGTGATTGTGCCGCTGGCCCGTCCCGGTTTCATCACCGCGGCCATTCTCGGTTTCGCCCACACCGTCGGCGAGTTCGGCGTAGTACTGATGATCGGCGGCAACATTCCCGACAAGACTCGCGTGGTCTCGGTGCAGATCTACGATCACGTCGAAGCCATGGAATACGCCCAGGCTCATTGGCTGGCCGGGGCGATGCTGGTGTTCTCGTTTGCAGTATTGCTGGCGCTCTACTCCAGCCGTAAAACCAAAGCGGTCTGGAGCTGATCGATGATTCATGCGCGCTTGAAACTGAATTATTCGGGATTCTCCCTGGATGTGGACCTGCAACTGCCCGGCCGCGGAGTGACCGCGCTTTACGGCCATTCCGGCTCGGGAAAAACCACCTGCCTGCGCTGCATCGCCGGCCTGGAACAGGCCGGGCAGGGTTTTATTCAGGTCAACGATGAAGTCTGGGAAGACAGCGACAAGGGGATTTTTGTCCCGCCGCATAAACGCGCTTTGGGTTATGTCTTCCAGGAAGCCAGCCTGTTCCCGCATTTATCGGTGCGGGCCAATCTGGAGTTCGGCCTCAGACGTATTCCCCGCCAACAGCGCCGGGTCGACATGGCCCATGCCACTGAGTTGCTGGGGATTGGCCATTTGCTGGCCCGTGATCCGCAGAACCTTTCTGGCGGCGAGCGCCAGCGGATCGGCATCGCTCGTGCCCTGCTCACCAGCCCGAAACTATTGCTGATGGATGAGCCGCTGGCGGCGCTCGATACCCAGCGTAAGAACGAAATCCTTCCGTATCTGCAACGGCTGCACGATGAGCTGGACATCCCGGTGCTGTACGTCAGCCACTCCCAGGATGAAGTCGCGCGGCTCGCCGACCACCTCGTTCTGCTCAGCAACGGCAAGGCTTTGGCCAGCGGCGCCATCGGCGAAACCCTGGCCCGGCTCGATCTGCCGCTGGCGCTGGGCGACGATGCCGGCGTGGTGATCGAAGGACACGTCAGCGCCTATGACGCCGACTACCAGTTGTTGACTTTGCAACTGCCCAACACGGAGCTGAGCATTCGGGTCGCCCATTCGCCGATGGCCGAGGGCCAGGCGCTGCGCTGCAAGGTCCAGGCGCGGGATGTCAGCCTGAGCCTGCAAGGCGTCGAGCAAAGCAGCATTCTCAATCGCCTGCCGGTCACGGTGATCAGTGAAATCGGTGCCGATAACGCCGCTCACGTACTGATCCGCCTGAACGCGGCCGGCACACCGCTACTGGCGCGAATCACCCGCTATTCCCGGGATCAGTTGAGCCTGCACCCCGGACAGCAACTCTGGGCGCAAATCAAAGCAGTGGCGGTGCTGGCCTGAATTCGTCGGCACCCCGACGATGGCGCGCGGTCAATGGCTTAACGCCCCATGATTCGTCGCCCAGGATTGCCCGCCATGCCAGATACCGCGTTGCCCGATGTTCTGCCGCCCGACCTGCATTACGTCGATGACAGCCAGCCCGGCATCACCCGCAAACTCCTGCGCGGCAAGTTTTGCTACTTTGACCCGGCGGGGCAACGCATTACCGATCCGGATGAAATCAAGCGCATCAATGCACTCGCGGTGCCGCCCGCCTACACCGATGTGTGGATTTGCGCCGACCCGCGCGGCCATCTGCAAGCCACCGGCCGCGACGCTCGCGGTCGCAAGCAATACCGTTATCACCCGCGCTGGCGAGAAGTGCGCGATGCCGACAAATACTCGCGTTTGCGGGACTTCGGCCTGGCCCTGCCGAAACTGCGCAAGCAACTGGAAGCGCTGCTGGCGGCCCCCGGCTTCAGCCGCGACAAGGTCATGGCCACGGTGATTACCTTGCTCGATGCGACGCTGATCCGGGTCGGCAACACGCAATACGCCCGGGACAACCGCTCATATGGCCTGACGACCCTGCGCAACCGTCACGTCGAGGTCAACGGCAGCGCAATCCTGTTCCAGTTTCGCGGCAAGAGCGGAATCGAGCACCAGATCACCGTAAAAGACCGCCGCCTGGCGCGAATCATCAAACGCTGCCTGGAAATCCCCGGGCAAAACCTCTTTCAGTATCTGGATGAAAACGGCGAGCGGCACACCATCAGTTCCTCCGACGTCAACGCCTACTTGCAGACGCTGACCGGCGCCGATTTCACCGCCAAGGACTACCGCACTTGGGCCGGCAGTGCATTGGCATTGGCGGTACTGCGCGAGTTGCAGTGGGAATCGGAAGCCGACGCGAAGCGGCATGTGGTGGAAATGGTCAAGAACGTCGCCCGACAGTTGGGCAACACTCCGGCGGTTTGCCGCAAGTGCTACATCCATCCGGCGGTCGTCGATGGTTTCATGCAGGGCGCATTATCCAAACTGCCGCGATCAAGAGGACGTAAAAGGTTGAGGGCAGAAGAAGTCGCGTTGGCTGTGCTTCTGGAGAAGCTTATCGAGACGGCTGAAACACCCTAAGACCTCTTCGAGGCGAACTAAACCGACGAACTGACCTGTCCTTTTTTTGCGTGATTGCAAAGGGCTTCTATGCTTGATCTGAATACGAATAGCTTCGGTGACGCCATGGAAGACATTTTCGTTGTGAAACGCTGCAACAAGATCATCATTCATGGCCGCCGGGCCGGAGAACCCGATCACCCGCCACCCGATGCTGCCGTCTGGTATCGCATTACCGATACCCGCACTCGCGGCTTCATCGGTGACGGCTTTGATCTTGAAGAGGACGCCGCGCGCGAATGTCGGCGGCTTAACGCGGTCAGCTCGCCGAAGTCCCGGCAGGCCTGAAGCTGGCCTGTTTTATTTCCGGGTCTATACTTAGAGGTGCTGAAGGATCAGCGACCCATCGGCAGAAAGCTCGCTCCCCGCGGGCTTTTTGTTGCCCTTTACCCGATTTCTTTGAACGGAGGTGTATGTCATGTCCGAGAAAGAGTCCATCACCACCCTGCTCACCCTGCTTGACTCCCGTCAGGCGCGCCTTGCCGCCGCGTGCAAGGAAATCGCCGACTGGGTTGATAATCAAGGGGGGCATCCGACAGCCCTCAGGATTCGCGATCGTCTGAACGACATCGAGAAAGACACGCCGCAGATTCGCAGCGCGCTCTCTTCACTCAAACCTGTAGAGCCGCCGCTGCCTCGGTTCAGATGAGTCGACCCAAGTACTTGAGCCAAGCACAAAGCCCCCTTCAGGGCACCTGAACGGTGACAATCGTCACCAGGCTTATACCTGCCTGTCATGCGCAATACACCCACCCGGCCAAATTTGCCGGGATTTTTTTGTTTGTGTCTTTTCCCATTTCACACGGCCTTCACAACTCATCCCCTACAGTGCATCCACTCCTTTCAAGAAATCCCCCTGGCCCGCCCGCATGCGGGCCTTTTTTTGCCTGTTATATAGCGAACGAACGCCCTCGCCCGCCTGTCGAACGTTTACACATCACGAAGGAGATGTCCCATGGTCACTCACTTCAAAGTCGGCGGGCACCTGGCCTGCGGACACAAAGGCAGCAACCTGACGTCAAGCAGCATACTGACCCGGGTGAAATGCCGAAGCTGCCGAAACACCGATGCGTTCAAAGAAGCACGCAAAGACGAACGCAACGCTGCCCGTCGCGCCGCACGCAAGGCCAAAGCCACCCACACCGCCAGTGACTGGCGCGCAGCCTGGACCCAGCGGCTGATCGAAATGCCTGGTTTGCAAAGACTGCCGCGCGGTTTCACCGGCCAGCCATTCGTGTAGCTGACTCCCACCCTCAACAGGGGGGCGCTATACGAGAGGAAATACTGCAGAGGCGCTGGCCAACCCTCAGTCGATAGCAAGGACAAGAACAGCAAACCGCTGAATATTCCCGACAATGCCCAGGTCATCACGTATTACTACAGCGTTGAGAACCTGCCGCAGGCCAAGATCGATTGTGAAACCGGTGTTGGGAAATGGACGCAGAAGTAGCTGCTTTATGAGCTGAAGGTACTCAGGGTCGATACAGGCGAGATAGCGAGCATCGCGGCTGAAATTCTTGTGACGGGTATCAACGATAGAGCCTGTCAAAAATTGAGAGGCAGAAACGACAAAGGCCTGCATGAGAAACCTCATGCAGGCCTTTGATAAATATGGTGCCCGAAGCCGGAATCGAACCGGCACGCCCTTACGAGCGGGGGATTTTAAGTCCCATGCGTCTACCAGTTTCGCCATTCGGGCGGTAGCGCGGTAAAGCGGTAAAGCGGTCTGAAGACTGACCAATAACGATCTGGCAGTTCTGACGCTTGTGCAACAGAGGGGGAAATATATACATCCCGCCCCGGTGAAGCAAGTTCGCAAAGATCCTTTTCAAGACTAAATCTTGCAGGACTGCGAAAATAAAAAAGCTCCGTAGATCATAGATCTACGGAGCTCGTTTAAAGTGGAGGCCGAAGTCGGAATCGAACCGGCGTAGGTGGATTTGCAATCCACTGCATAACCATTTTGCTATTCGGCCTCAAATATCTGATGTCAGTAGCACAACATCAAACGTGTAAACTCGTATCTGGAAACAAGATTCTAATCTAGTATCCAACCCTTTGAAATCTAAGGGGTTTTCGTGTTCCCTAAGCAGGAATGGACGCAATTCTGGACTGGTTCGAAAGGCATGTCAAGAACTGGAGAAAAATAATTCCACGTCCATCCCGTCATCCTTAAAAGATCGCAGCCTTCGGCGGCTCCTACATGGGTCGCGTACATCCGTAGGAGCTGCCGAAGGCTGCGATCTTTTGATCTTGTGCCCTTTAATGACTGACCGCCACCACCCGTTGCAACCGCTGCCGATACTGACTGGGCGTTTCCTGCATTTCATGGCGGAAGTGTCGATTGAAATTCGACAGGTTGGCATAACCCACTTCAAAGCAGATATCTGCAACGCTGAAACTGCTTTGCGCCAGCAAACGGCAGGCGCGCTGGACCCGCAGTTTGCGTGTCAGGTCGACGAAGGTATGGCCAGTGGCGCGCTTGAAGAATTTGGAGAAGGCCGGTTCGTTCATGTCCAGGCGCTGGGCGATGACGGACATCCGCAACTCATCCGCAAGGTCGTTGAGGATGTAGTCGAAGACAATACTCATGCGCTGGGCCGTCAATGCGTCGAGCATCGGCGCATATTGCAGGCTGGCGAGCGTCTGTCGCTCGGTGTCGGGGGCCGATGCCAACAACTGCAGCAACGACAGGAACAGGCACAGCCTCTGTAATCCTTGGCACTGACCGATTTCTTCCATCAGTCGGGCCGCTTTTTTACGGGTCACGCCATGAAACTGGATGCCCTGGGCCGCCTGACGAAACAGGCTTTGCAATTCGCTGAGTTCGGGGACCTTGTCGCGCAGTTGCATCAACATCTGACCATCGAATTGCAACACGACGTCGCGGCCGGCAATCACCTCCCCTTTGCCCAGGTCGCTGATCCAGTCGTGAGGCAGGCCTGGACCGATCAGGGCGACGTGGCCGGCCTCGAACAGGCCGATGTAGTCACCCGCCAATAGCCGACCACTGCCTTCGCGGATCAGGTGGATCTCGAATTCCGGATGATGATTCCAACGCGCAAGGTCGAAGGGATAGTCATGCTCGTACCAACGAAAGCTGTGCTGGGGCTCGTTCAGAATGACTTCAAGCGCTGGCGGCTTGTCTGCGGTTACGTGATGGTTCATCACCCTGGCGATTCCATTTTTGTTGGTTTTATCAAGGCTACCGCGAAGCCGGGACGAATCGAAGAGATTCGAAACTCCACGGCGCTGTTATCAGATTCACACTAAGCAGACAGCAAGCCTAGCGCCCTGTGTGGCGGTCACTGATACTTTTTTTCCACTGTCCTGCCCGGTTAAAAAAGTATCAGTGCGGTGTATGCCGTTCATTTGTTCACCACTTGGGTTGCTGTAATCCTGTGGTCATCCCGTTGCGGCTATGACTCGCATCGTGGATTACAACAACAATAAGTGCCTCTGCCGCCCAAGGCGCAGAGCGGAGAACACGATGAAGATCATCCCAAGCGCGTTTTTTCTATCCGCCGGCCTGTCCTCTGCCCTGCTCTGCCAGGCTGCCGAAACGGTGACCATCGCCACGGTGAACAACAGCGACATGATCCGCATGCAGCGGTTGTCCAAAACGTTCGAACAGCTGCACCCGGACGTGAAGCTCAACTGGGTGGTACTCGAAGAGAACGTGTTGCGTCAGCGCCTGACCACCGACATTGCCACTCAGGGCGGTCAGTTCGACGTGCTTACCATCGGCACCTACGAGACGCCTCTGTGGGGCGCCAAGCATTGGCTGGAGCCGATGACGGACCTGCCCGCCGGCTATGACCTCGAAGATATTTTCCCCTCGGTTCGCCAGGGACTGTCAGTCAACGACACGCTCTATGCCCTGCCGTTTTATGGCGAAAGTACCATCACCTATTACCGAACCGACTTGTTCAAGAACGCCGGCCTGAGCATGCCCGAGCACCCGACCTGGACGCAGCTCGGCGAGTTCGCCGGCAAGCTGCACCAGCCGGACAAAGAGCAGTATGGAATGTGCCTGCGCGGCAAGGCTGGTTGGGGTGAAAACATGGCGCTGCTGACCACCATGTCCAACGCCTTCGGTGCACGCTGGTTCAACGAGCAGTGGCAGCCGCAACTCACCGGGCCGGAATGGACCGCCGCCGCGAACTTCTACGTCAACACCCTCAAGCAGTACGGCCCGCCGGGCGTTTCGAGCAATGGCTTCAACGAGACACTGGCCCTGTTCAACAGCGGAAAATGTGCAATCTGGGTCGATGCCAGCGTCGCAGGCTCCTTCATCACCGATACAACTCAAAGCAAGGTCGCCGATAAGGTCGGCTTCGTCGCGGCCCCCACGCAGGTCACCGACAAGGGTTCGTCCTGGCTCTATGCCTGGTCGCTGGCCATCCCCGCGACGTCCAAACACAAGGAAGCCGCCAAAGCCTTTGTGACGTGGGCGACCTCCAAGGACTACATCCAACTGGTCGCCGAGAAAGATGGCATCACCAACGTACCGCCGGGCACTCGCATGTCCACCTACAGCGACGCTTATTTGCAGGCTGCGCCCTTCGCCGGTGTCACGCTGAAAATGATGCAGCACGCCGACCCTGCACACCCGTCAGCCCAACCCGTGCCCTACGTCGGTATCCAGTACGTGACCATTCCTGAGTTCCAGGCCATCGGTACGTCGGTCGGCAAGCTGCTGTCTGCGGCGCTCACCGGGCAGATGCCGGTTGAGCAGGCTCTGGCCTCGGCCCAGCAAACCACCGAACGCGAGATGAAGCGCGCTGGTTATCCAAAATAGCAACATACCGATAAATCAAGACGCAGAACCAGTGGGGGAACCTGTAGGAGCGAGGCTTGCCCGCGAAGAATGCGCCGCGGTTTTTCAGGTATTACGCGTCATCGTTCTTCGCGGGCAAGCCTCGCTCCTACAGGGGGGGCTTCGCAGACTGACGACCGCATTTAATGCCCTCAACGGGGGCGTCTCTCTTTAGCTCTAACGATTGGATGGGAAAAATGAAACGTTTGGAAGGAAAAAGCGCCCTTATCACCGGTTCTGCCAGAGGCATCGGAAGAACGTTCGCGCAAGCCTATATCCGCGAAGGCGCCACGGTCGCGATCGCAGACATCAACCTGGAACGCGCGCAAGCCACCGCGGCCGAGCTGGGGCCCAATGCCTATGCGGTCGAGATGGACGTGACTGATCAGCAATCCATCGACGGGGCCATCTCAGCGGTCATCGCGACCACAGGCAAGCTCGATATCCTGATCAACAACGCGGCACTGTTTGATCTCGCGCCGATTACCGAGATTTCTCGCGACAGCTACGAACGGCTGTTCTCGATCAACGTTTCCGGCACCCTGTTCACGCTGCAGGCCGCGGCCAAACAGATGATCAGCCAGGGCCACGGCGGCAAGATCATCAACATGGCCAGTCAGGCCGGTCGGCGCGGTGAAGCGCTTGTCGCGGTGTATTGCGCGACCAAAGCAGCGGTGATCAGCCTCACGCAATCGGCCGGTCTCAATCTCATTCCCCATAACATCAACGTGAATGCCATCGCACCGGGCGTGGTGGACGGTGAGCATTGGGATGGCGTCGATGCGCTGTTCGCCAAATATGAGAACCGGCCGCTTGGGGAAAAGAAAAGGCTGGCGGGTCAGGAAGTACCCTATGGACGCATGGGCACGGCAGACGATCTTGTCGGCATGGCGATCTTCCTGGCATCAAACGAGAGTGAGTATGTCGTGGCGCAAACCTATAACGTCGATGGCGGCAACTGGATGAGCTGACGAGTATCGAACCCGAATTAAAGCCCGTACCGAACAGGCCATGTCTACTGCACCGTAGACATGGCCTGCTCGTTCCCGTCCGGCCCTCAATGCCCGCGAATGTAGTGCTCCAGTTGCCGAATCAAATCCGCCTGCTCGACGATGGCTTCCTTGACCAGATCGCCAATCGACAACAGCCCGATCAGTTCACCGCTCTCAAGCACGGGCAGATGGCGCAAATGACTGTCGGTCATGACCGCCATGCAGCGCTCAATGCTCTGCTGACTGTCGGCGGTCACCACCGGCGCGCTCATGATCTCGCGCACCGGTGTACCGACCGAAGAACGGCCCTGTAGCACCACCTTGCGCGCATAGTCGCGCTCGCTGATGACACCGACCACCTGCCCGTCTTCAATGACGGGCAACGCGCCGACGTTCTTCTCGGCCATCATTTTCAGGGCGTCGAGAACCATCTGGTCCGGTGCGATGCTGTGCACCTGCTGGTTTTGCACGACTTTCAGTTTGAGCAACTGTGCGGCTGTCTTCATCAACGTTCTCCGATACGGTTCAGGGCAGCGATCAAGCCGCCGCGACTTCCACGATGCCGGCGTTCAGGCGCACCGGCCACACCCGCAGGCGCTGCTCCGGGTACTCCAGGCAGCTGCCGTCTTCAAGACGGAAATGCTGCTTGTAGATCGGCGACGCCACCACCAGATCACCCTTGAGGCTGCCGATCAGTCCGCGGCCGATGACGTTCGCGCCGGATTGCGGATCATGGTTGTCGATGGCGTAGAGGGTGCGGCCCTCGGCGTGCGGCAGGTAGAACAGCGCCACCTGCGCGCCGTCGAGCCAGACCACGACGCCGGAGTTGCTGACCAGATCCTGCTGACTGCACACCGCCTGCCAGGCCTGAGCATTGGCCGCGGTTGCAGGGATTTCGACACGCTGGGTAGTGGACTGGCTCATCAGGCATTCTCCTCGGTGACAGGGATAAGGTTGAGTTCGGCGGCCATGATCGGCCGGCGCTGACCGCGCTCCTGAACAAAATGGATGTCCGGGTCCGGGCGTTGATCGTTGACGAAGGTGCGGAAGCGCTTGAGTTTTTCCGGGTCTTTGAGGGCGTTGGCCCATTCGCATTCGTAGCGGTTGACCACCAGTTGCATCTGCGATTCGAGTTCCGCGCCGAGGCCCAGGCTGTCGTTGATGACCACGTCCTTGAGGTAATCCAGGCCGCCCTCCAGGCTTTCGCGCCAGACCGAGGTGCGCTGCAATTTGTCGGCGGTGCGGATGTAGAACATCAGGAAGCGGTCGATGTAACGGATCAGGGTTTCATCGTCCAGGTCAGTGGCGAACAGCTCGGCGTGGCGTGGGCGCATGCCGCCGTTACCGGCCACGTAGAGGTTCCAGCCGTTCTCGGTGGCGATCACGCCCACGTCTTTGCTCTGCGCCTCGGCACATTCACGGGTGCAGCCGGAGACCGCGAACTTGAGTTTGTGCGGCGAGCGCAGGCCTTTGTAGCGATCCTCGAGGGTCAGGGCCATTTTCACGCTGTCCTGCACGCCGTAACGGCACCAGGTGCTGCCGACGCAAGACTTCACCGTGCGGGTCGATTTGCCGTAGGCATGCCCGGTTTCGAAACCGGCCTCAATCAGCTCGGACCAGATGTCCGGCAACTGATGCAACTGCGCGCCGAACAGGTCGATCCGCTGGCCGCCGGTGATTTTGGTGTAGAGGTCGTATTTCTTCGCCACCACGCCAATCGCGATCAGCTTGTCGGCGGTGATCTCGCCCCCGGCGATGCGCGGCACCACCGAATAGGTGCCGTTTTTCTGCATGTTGGCCATGAAGGTGTCGTTGGTGTCCTGCAACGGCACCAGCGAAGCGTCCATGATCGGCTGGTTCCAGCACGAGGCGAGGATCGAGCCCACCGCCGGTTTGCACACGTCGCAACCGGTGTGGCCGCGACCGTGCTTGGCCAGCAGTTCTTCGAAGGTGATCACCCCTTCTACCCGCACCAGCGCATAGAGTTCCTGACGGGTGTAGGCGAAGTGTTCGCACAGGCTCTTGTCGACACTGACGCCACGGGCAATCAACTCGTGTTCGAACACTTGCTTGAGCAGCCCCGCGCAACCGCCGCAACCGGTGCACGCCTTGGTCTGCGATTTGAGCAGGCCCAGGTCTGTGCAGCCGCCGTCGATGGCCGAGCAGATCGAGCCCTTGGTGACGTTATGGCACGAACAAACGGTCGCCGACTCAGGCAGCGCGCCCGGGCCCAGGGTTGGCGCGCCGGTGGACGATGGCAGAATCAGGCTGGCGGGTTCCGACGGCAAGGCAATGCCGTTCTGCATGTATTGCAGCAGGGTGTCGTAATAACTGTTGTCGCCGACCAGCACCGCGCCGAGCACGCGTTTGCTGTCAGCATCCACCACCAGGCGACGGTAGCTGGCCGTGGCTTCATCGATGAATTGATAGCTGCGCGCCCCCGGCGTCTGGGCGTGAGCATCGCCGATGGAGCCGACATCGACGCCGAGCAGCTTGAGCTTGGTCGACATGTCGGCGCCCTGGAACGGCTCCGCCACTTGATTGCACAGCAGCGTCGCGACGCCACGGGCCATTTGATAACCGGGGGCTACGAGACCGAAGAGGCTGCCGTTCCAGGCGGCACACTCGCCGATGGCGTAGATATTCGGATCACTGGTCAGGCACTGATCGTCAATCACCACGCCGCCACGCGGACCGATGTCCAGCGCACATTGGCGGGCCAGCGCGTCTTGCGCGCGGATGCCGGCAGAGAACACGATCAGGTCGGCTTCGAGGAATTCGTCATTGGCAAAATTCATCCGGTAGCGGTACTGCTCGCCGGCACTGATCGACTGCGTGCCACGGGACAGGTGCACACCCACGCCGAGCCGCTCGATTTGCGCCTTCAGCGCCAGGCCACCCTGCTCGTCCAGCTGCACCGGCATCAGGCGTGGGGCAAATTCCACCACATGCGCTTCCAGGCCCAGGCTTTTCAGGGCGTTGGCGGCTTCCAGGCCAAGCAGGCCACCGCCGACTACTACGCCGCGCCGGGCATTGGCCGCAGCGGCACGAATCGCGTCGAGGTCTTCGAGGGTGCGATAGACCAGGCGCGAGTCACCTTCCGCACCTTCAATAGGCGGCACAAACGGATAAGAACCGGTGGCCAGAACCAGTTTGTCGTACGAGACGCAACCTTGTGCGGTGATCACCTGACGGCGGTCACGGTCGATTTCCAGCACCGGCACGCCCAAATGCAGAGTGACGCCCGGCGTCTGGTACAGAGAGGCTTCGCCCAGGGCCAGCGACTCGGCATCGCGACCGCCGAAATACTCGGACAGATGCACCCGGTCGTAGGCGCGCATCGGCTCTTCGCTGAAGACATGCAGGCGATAGTGGTCAAGGGCGCCGCGCTCGATGAGCTGCTCGACACAATGATGTCCGACCATGCCATTGCCGATCACGATCAGTGTTTGCAGTTTGTTCAACGCGGCAACATTGGAATTCATAGTAAGCACCCAGCCAAAGCCAATCACGGTTAAAAAAGCAAAAAAAAACGCCTGAAACCTCTCGGTTTCAGGCGTCTTTGCCTGTTCTTCGCGGTGTTCGACCTGGCGCCTTCGCCGGATCCACCGATGTTGCCCACGACCTGCTCGGCCGGTCGATCTTCGTTGATCGAGTGGGCTGCCCATCTGTTTTCGATGGACCTGAGGGGAACAATGCAGCCTTTGTGCCAGTCTGCGGTGTATGACTTCCTCAGTGCTGGAAAACCGGCCTCTGAACGATGGGAAAATGTGATAAAGACACCGGCCCACGCGGGTCTCATCGGGCGCGAGCCAACTTTGCAGGCCCCTGCGAGCGGGTGGGCGGACGTTGGAGCTGAAGGAAGGAATAGCTCAGGAAACCGCTTCGCACTGGTGCATGGTGCCAGGCATGGCTCTTTAAAAGTGCATGCAGCTACGTTCTATTTGGGCTTGAGCAATGCCAGTGAGTTAAGCGCGAATCCCTGTGGGAGCGGCGGTGCGACGATTCGACTTGCTCGCGAAAGCGGCGTGTCAGGCGACATCAATACTGACTGTGCCGCCGTCTTCGCGAGCAAGCCCGCTCCCACAGGGATTCGCAACATTGCCGGAATGCGCGTGTTTAAAAGCCATGTTGTCCCGAGGCCGCGACCTTTTGGCGCATGACCGGCGGGCCATCGATTGAGCGCCATAGCGCAACAGTTTGTTAACATCCGTGCGCTTTTTTTCGTCTGATTGATCAGCCACTGTAGATTCCCGGTCGCTACACAGGATGCTTTTTTCCATGAGTACGTTGTATACCCGTCGCACGGTCCTGCAAGGCATGAGCCTGTTGAGCCTTGGCCTGCTCGCCGGCTGCGATGACAGCAGCAAGCTGTCGTTCAAGTACGGCAAGGACCTCAGCGACAAGATCATGGGGCGCACCTTCAAACTCAAGGACGCCCAGGGCGAAACCCGGATGCTGGGCAGCTACCGTGGCCTGATGCCGATGGTTTTTTTCGGTTTCACCCAATGTCCGGCGGTTTGCCCGACGACGCTGGCCCGTGCGGCACAGGCGAAAAAACTGATGGGCCGCGATGGCGAACGCCTGCAAGTGATCTTCATCACCCTGGACCCCGAACGCGATACGCCGCAAATGCTCGACGCCTACGTCAAAGCCTTCGATCCGAGTTTCGAGGCGTTGCACGGTACGCTGGAAGAAACCGCCGCCACCGCCAAGGAGTTCGGTGTGTTTTTTGAAAAGATCCCGAGCGGCTCGACCTATACCCTCTCCCACACCGCGACCAGCTTCGTTTTCGACTCCCGAGGCACTTTGCGCCTGGGGCTGTCCGCGTCCCTTACCGCTCAAGAGTGTGCAGAAGACCTGCTCACCGTCATGGAGGTCTGCTGATGACTTCGATCTACGCACCACGTATTAAACAGCTGGCCCTGGGCCTTTTCCTGATCGGCATGGCCTGCCAGGTGTCCGCTCAAACCCAGGTGAACGACGCCTGGGTCCGCGCGACGGTGGCCGGCCAGCATTCGACCGGCGCCTTCATGACCCTGCAGGCCGACAGCGACAGCAAATTGCTCAGCGTGCAGTCGCCGGTCGCGAACACCGTGCAAATTCACCAATCCAGCATGAAAGACGATGTGATGAGCATGAGCCAGGTCGAGTCCGTCGCGCTGCCGGCTGGCAAACCGGTGAGCTTTGATCCCCATGGCTACCACATCATGTTGATGGACCTGACGACTCAGGTTAAGGAAGGCGACAAAGTGCCGCTGACCCTGACCGTGGAAAACGCCAAGGGCGAAAAAGAGACGATCAAGGTTGACGCCGAGACTCGGGCGCTCGGTATGCACGATCACAGCAAGATGCATTGAGAGGCTCAATCCCGGCCTGTCCGAACGCCGGTGTTGCGGCGGTGTTCGGCTCGCGCTGAGAATTATCAGCGACACTTCGTAAATAACGAATTATTGGTAAAGAATATTCGATTTTTCTTCGCCGCAATCTCCCCGCTAGCATAACCCTGTCGGCTCCAGAACAAGTCCAGACAGGGAGAACGACATGCAACCCCTGAACATCGGTGAACTCTGGATGTGGGTCACCTTCATTGCCTTCGTCATCGCCATGCTGGCTTTGGATCTGTTTGTTTTCGGCGGGCGCAAGGCGCATCGGGTATCGGTGCGCGAGGCGTCTAGCTGGGTGATTGCGTGGAGTGCGCTAACGCTGACCTTCGCGGGATTGCTCTGGTGGTACTTGAATGGCGAGTTCGGGCCCGAGATCGCCCAGCGCAAAATCCTCGAATTCCTCACGGGCTATCTGATCGAACAGTCGCTGTCGATCGACAACATGTTTGTCTTCGTGATGATTTTCAGCTACTTCGCCGTACCTGCGGAGTTACAGCGTCGAGTGTTGTTGTACGGTGTGCTCGG